>NZ_JBQCGC010000091.1:0-9783 GCF_051956055.1 Amnibacterium sp. | reverse complement strand
TCCATAGTGTTTCGGCGGCCATAGCGAGAGGGAAACGCCCGGTCACATTCCGAACCCGGAAGCTAAGGCTCTCAGCGCCGATGGTACTGCGAGGGTGACCTCGTGGGAGAGTAGGACACCGCCGGACTTCTTTTGAAAAGGGGGAGGTCGCGCGCTCAGCGATGAGCGCGGGACCTTCCCCTTTTTGTTTGTCCGCTGACGACGAGGAGTGCACGTGAGCGACCAGGACGGCCGGCGCGCCGATCGGCCCCGCCGAGCAGGTCGGCACGACCGCGGCGACGGCGACGAGCGCGGTCCACGGCGGGACGGGGAGCGTCCCGTGCAGCGCGGCGGGCGGCGATCCACGGAGCGCGCAGGCCGTTCCTTCCCCTCGGATCGTCCCGCGCGGGACGGATCGCGGCGCGATCAGCGCCCCGCTCGCACGGACGACGCGGCCGGACATCGCACCGGAGGTCGCCACGTCGACGAGCCGGCGCTGCCCGACGACGTGAAGGCGACCGACCTCGACCGGGCCGCCCGCAGCGAGCTGCGGACCCTGTCCAAGGAGAACGCGGACACGGTCGCGCGCCACCTCGTCGCAGCAGCGCGGGTGATCGAGGACGACCCGGCCGAGGCGCTCCGGCACGCTTCGGCGGCCGCGCGTCGGGCCGGCCGTGTCGCGGTCGTGCGGGAGAGCGTGGCGATCGCGGCGTACGCGACCGGCGACTTCGCGCTCGCGCTGCGCGAGCTGCGCACCTTCCGTCGGATCTCCGGGTCCGACGACCAGATCGCGCTGATGGTCGACAGCGAGCGGGGCGTCGGTCGACCGGATCGCGCGCTGGAGACGGGCCGGGCGGTGGACCGCTCGGCGCTGCCTGTGGAGGCGCAGGTGGGGCTCGCGATCGCGATGTCCGGTGCACGGCTCGATCTCGGCGACGCGCGGGCCGCCCTGGACGAGCTCGAACGCGCGCCGCTCGACCTGCAGGTGGTCCACCTCTGGTCGCCGTCGCTCTTCGAGGCGTTCGCCACGGTGCACGAGGAGCTGGGCGACGAGGCCGAGGTGGTCCGCTGGCGCACGCGGGTCGCGAACGCGGAGCGGGTGCTGGCCGAGGTCGATGCGGAGCAGGACGCCGTGACGGTCGAGTCCGAGCCGCTCGAGGACGCGGCGGAGGACGCCGCCGAGAGCGAGCGCTGACCGGGTAGCGCGCCCGACGCCGCTCGGCGATGCCGACGTCCTGCTGCTCGACCTCGACGGGGTCGTCTATCGCGGCAGCGCCGCCGTGCCCCACGCCCCCGCGGCCCTCGACCAGGTCCGCGGGCGCGGCGTGCGCGTCGGATTCATCACGAACAACGCCTCCAGGACCGCCGAGACCGTCGCGGCGCAGCTGACCGAGCTGGGGGTGCCGGCCGGCGCCGACGACGTCGTGACGTCACCGCAGGCCGCGGTGCGGGTGCTCCGCGATCGGCTGCCGTCCGGCGCGCGGATCCTCGTGATCGGCGGCGTCGGTCTGCACTCGGTGGTGGCCGCGGCGGGATTCGAGGTCGTCGCCGGCACCGACGACGCGCCGGACGCCGTCGTGCAGGGCTTCTCGCCCGATCTGGGCTGGCGCGATCTCGCCGAGGCGGCCTTCGCGCTCGCCGACCCGGATCGGCTGTGGGTGGCGACGAACACGGACTGGACCATCCCGGTCGAGCGGGGCATCGCGCCCGGCAACGGGACGCTCGTCTCCGCGGTGCACTCGGCGGTGGGGCGCCTCCCGATCGTCGCAGGCAAGCCGGAGACCCCGCTCTTCGAGACCGCGGTCGAGCGGTTCGGCGCTGCGCGACCCTTCTTCGTCGGCGATCGCCTCGACACGGATGTGAAGGGGGCGAACGCCGCCGGCATGCCCTCGGCGCTCGTGCTGACCGGGATCGACGGCGTGAAGGAGCTCCTGGCCGCGCAGCCGGAATCCCGCCCCGACTTCGTCCTGGCCGACCTGCGCGGCCTGCTGGAGCCCTACCCCGAAGCGCGCCGACGCGGGGACGCCGTGCACGTCGGCCGTGCCGTCGCGCGGGTGCGCGGCGTCGAGCTCGAGCTGGTCCGGGCCGGCGAGCCCGCGGACACGGTCCGGGCCGTGGCGGAGGCCGTCTGGGGATCAGGGGTCGGGGTCTATGCGCTGCGCATCCCCGACGAGGTGCTGCGTCTCAGGGCGTCGTTACGCTGACGACCATGCGTGAGGACCTGACGACGCCGGGGCAGGTCGAGGCCCTGCCGCTCGACCAGCGAGCGGCCGCGTATCTGGCCGCGCAGGAGGCGCTCGAGGCGCGGTCCCAGCTGCCGGTCTCGTGACCGGCGTCCGGGGACCCGACGACGAGCGGGTCGACGTCGCGCTCGTCGCGCGCGGGCTCGCGCGATCCCGCTCGGCGGCGCAGACGGCCGTCGCAGCCGGTCGGGTGACGGTCGACGGCGTGGTGGTGCAGCGCGTGTCCCACCGTGTCGCTCCCGGCGCGGTCGTGGCGGTGGACCGGGGGACCGGATGGGTGGGCCGCGGCGCGGGCAAGCTCGACGCCGCGCTCGACGCCTTCGGGGTGACCGTCGAGGGCCGATCGGCGCTCGACCTCGGGGCCTCCACGGGCGGCTTCACGCAGGTGCTGCTCGAGCGCGGTGCACGATCGGTCGTCGCCCTCGACGTGGGGCACGATCAGCTGGTGCCCGAGCTCCGGGCTGATCCGCGCGTGGTGGTCGTCGAGGGGGAGAACGCACGGCTGCTCACCCGGGAGCGGCTCACCGACCTGTCCGGGTCCCCGGAGCCGCCCGAGGTCATCGTGGCGGACCTCTCGTTCATCTCGCTCACCTTGGTGCTGCCGGCGATCGCCGCGCTGACCTCGCCGTCGACCGATGTGGTCTGCCTGATCAAGCCGCAGTTCGAGGTGGGGCGCGGACGGGTGCGCGGCGGTCTGGTGCGGGACGCGGCCGACCGTGAGCGCGCGGTCCGCGCGGTCCTCGACACCGCCGCGACGGTGGGCCTGCGCACGGCGGGCCTCATCCCTTCCCCGGTGGTCGGGACGCACGGGAACCAGGAGGCGCTCGCCCACCTCCACCGCGTGCGCGGGAGCGATCCGTCAGAATGGACGACGTCGATCGGGCGCGCCGTGCGCCGGGACGCGGGGGAGGTCGCATGACGGAGCACCGCCACGTCCTGATCCTCGCGCACACCGGCCGGGAGGCGACGGTCGACGCTGCGGCGTCCGCGCTCGCGCTGCTCCGCGACGGCGGCGTGGTCCCGGTCCTGACCGAGGGCGAGCGCGACGACCTCGCGGCGCGGTGCGACGTGGCGGGCGCCGAGGTGCTCGGCGTCGATGTCGAGGTCGCCGACCTCGAGCTGGTCGTCGTGCTCGGCGGGGACGGCACGATCCTGCGCGCTGCGGAGCTCGTGCGCGGCTCGGCCGTCCCGCTGCTCGGCGTGAACATGGGCCACGTGGGCTTCCTCGCGGAGGCGGAGGCCGAGGACCTCGCGCACGTCATCGCCCGCGTGGTGGCCCGGCGCTGGGACGTCGAGGAGCGGCACACGATCGCGGTCCGCGTCTACGAGGACGACCGGCTCGTGCACGAGGACTGGGCGCTGAACGAGGCGGCGGTCGAGAAGGCCGCGCGGGAGCGCATGCTCGAGGTCGTGCTCGAGATCGACGGGCGGCCGCTGTCGTCATTCGGCTGCGACGGCATCGTGATCGCGACGCCCACCGGTTCCACCGCGTACGGCTTCTCGGCAGGGGGCCCGGTCGTCTGGCCCGCGCTCGACGCGATGCTCGTGGTCCCCCTGTCCGCGCACGCCCTGTTCGCGCGACCCCTCGTGGTGCCGCCCTCCTCCGCGGTCGCGGTCGAGGTGCTCCGGCGCACCCCGGCGAGCGGCGTGCTCTGGTGCGACGGGCGGCGCATGTGCGACCTCGCCGTGGGGGCGCGGGTCGAGGTCGGGCCCTCCGCCGAGCCGGTGCGCCTCGCCCGCATCCACTCCGAGGAGGACCGGTTCACCGATCGCCTCGTGCGCAAGTTCGACCTGCCGGTGAGCGGATGGCGAGGCCCGACGTCGTGAACGCGCCCCGGCCCGGCATCGAGGAGATCACGATCCGCGGCATCGGCGTCATCGAGGACGCGGTCCTGCCGCTCGGACCGGGGTTCACCGCGCTCACGGGCGAGACCGGTGCGGGCAAGACGATGGTCGTGACCGCGCTCGGCCTGCTGCTCGGCGGTCGCGCGGACTCGGGCGTGCTGCGCGCGGGCGCGGACCGCGCCGTCGCGGAGGCGCGGTGGGTCGTGCCGGAGCACGGACCCGTGGCCGATCGGGTCGACGAGGCCGGCGGTGAGCTCGAACCCGTCGGCGGCGGCGTCGCCGAGCTGCTCGTGTCGCGGACCCTGACCGCCGAGGGACGCAGCCGGGTCGCGGTCGCAGGGCGCTCGGTCCCGGTCGGGGTGCTGCAGGAGCTCGGGGAGGACCTCGTCGCCGTGCACGGCCAGTCCGAGCAGCTGCGGCTCAAGTCGCCGACGGCGCAGCGGGACCTGCTGGACCGGTTCGCCGGCGCCGAGCTCGCGTCCGTGCTCGAGCGGTACAGCGGTGTCCACCGCCGCTTCCTCGCGGATCGGGCGGAACTCGAACGGCTCACGGCCGAGCAGGAGGCGCGGAGCGCGGAGGCAGGTGAGCTGCGGTCCGCGCTCGCGGAGATCGAGGGCGTCGCCCCCCAGGCGGGCGAGGACGCCGAGCTGGCCGCGCTCGCCGAGCGCCTCGGTGCGCAGGACGAGCTCCGGGTCGCCGCCGCGACCGCGCACGAGGCGCTCTCCTCCGAGGACGTGGGCGCGCTCGACGCGTTGAGCCTCCTCGTGGAGGCCCGCCGCGCGCTCGAGCGCGCCGCGCCGCTCGACCCGCAGATCGCCGGGATCGCGGAGACCGTCGCCTCCGTGGCGTCGCTGGCGGCGGACGCCTCCGCTGAGCTCGCGAGCTATCTCGCCGCCCTCGACCCCGACGCGCCCGGCCGGCTGGAGGGCGTGCAGCAGCGCATCAACGAGCTCGCGGTGCTCGTGCGCCGCTACGGGCCCACGCTCGAGGACGTGCTCGCGTTCGCGGACCAGGGCGGACGGCGTCTGCTCGAGCTCGACGCGGACCCGGACCGGCTCGAGGGGCTCGCCGCACAGGTCGCCGAGGACGAGCGGCTCGCGGTCGAGCTCGCCGATCGCATGTCGGCGCTGCGACGGGATGCCGCCGACCGCCTCGGCGCCGCCGTCACGGCGGAGCTCGCGGACCTCGCGATGGGCACCGCGGCGGTGCTCGTGGACGTCACGAGCCGCGGCGATCTCACGTCCACCGGCCGGGACGCGGTGCAGCTGCTGCTGCAGGCGTACCCGGGTGCGGAGCCGCGGCCGATCGCGCGCGGTGCGTCGGGCGGGGAGCTCTCGCGGGTGATGCTCGCGCTCGAGGTCGTGCTGGCCGGCACCGATCCGGTGCCGACCTTCGTGTTCGACGAGGTGGACGCGGGGATCGGGGGCGCCGCCGCCACGGAGGTGGGGAAGCGGCTGGCGCGGCTCGCGACCACGTCGCAGGTGATCGCCGTCACCCACCTCGCGCAGGTCGCCGCGTTCGCCACGAACCACCTCAAGGTGCTGAAGGGGTCCGACGGGGGCGTCACCACCTCCACGGTGCAGCGGCTCGCCGGCGCGGAACGGGTCGCGGAGATGGCCCGGCTGCTCTCGGGCCTCACGACGAGCGAATCCGCGCTCGCGCACGCGCAGGAGCTGCTCGAGATGGCCGGCACCGCCTGAGGGTGGCCGCGCAGGGGGTCCGGGTGTCCATAAGATGGAATCCCGTGGTGGACACGGGGAGTTCGATGCCGGCCAAGACGACGAAGCACGTGTTCGTCACAGGAGGCGTGGTCTCCTCGCTCGGGAAGGGCCTGACGGCGGCGAGCCTCGGCAACCTCCTGAGCTCGCGCGGTCTGCGCGTCGTGATGCAGAAGCTCGACCCGTACCTGAACGTGGATCCGGGCACGATGAACCCGTTCCAGCACGGCGAGGTGTTCGTCACCGACGACGGCGCGGAGACCGACCTCGACATCGGCCACTACGAGCGCTTCCTCGACATCAACCTGAGCCAGTCGGCGAACGTCACGACCGGGCAGATCTACTCGTCCGTCATCGCGCGGGAGCGCCGCGGCGAGTACCTCGGCGACACCGTGCAGGTGATCCCGCACATCACCGACGAGATCAAGCGCCGGATGCGCCTCCAGGCCGCGGACGACCCGCAGCCCGACGTGATCATCACCGAGATCGGCGGCACCGTCGGCGACATCGAGAGCCAGCCGTTCCTCGAGTCCGCGCGGCAGGTCCGGCACGAGCTCGGGCGCCGCAACGTGTTCTTCGTCCACGTGTCGCTGGTGCCCTACCTCCCGACCTCCGGCGAGCAGAAGTCGAAGCCGACCCAGCACTCGGTGGCGGCGCTGCGCTCGATCGGCATCCAGCCGGACGCGCTCGTGCTGCGCTCGGACCGGCCGGTCACGGAGTCGAACCGCAAGAAGATCGCGCTGATGTGCGACGTGGACGAGGAGGCCGTGGTCAACGCGGTCGACGCGCCCTCGATCTACGACATCCCCGCGATGCTGCACGACCAGGGGCTCGACGACACGATCGTGGAGGCGCTCGGGCTCGAGGCAGGTGACGTCGACCTCACCCGCTGGAACACGGTGCTGCAGGCGGTGCACCAGCCGCGGCAGGAGGTGACGATCGGCCTGGTCGGCAAGTACATCGACCTGCCGGACGCGTACCTGTCGGTGACGGAGGCGCTGCGCGCGGGCGGGTTCGCCCAGCAGACGAAGGTCTCCCTCCGCTGGGTGCCGAGCGACGAGTGCGAGACGGCGGAAGGCGCCGCGCACCAGCTGGGCGACCTCGACGGCATCTGCATCCCCGGCGGGTTCGGGGTGCGGGGCATCGAGGGCAAGGTCGGCGCGCTCCGGTTCGCGCGCGAGAACGGCATCCCCGCGCTCGGCCTCTGCCTCGGCCTGCAGTGCATGGTGATCGAGTTCGCGCGGCACGAGGCGGACCTGCCCGACGCCTCATCGACCGAGTTCGACCCCGACACCCCGTTCCCGGTCATCGCGACGATGGCCGAGCAGGTCGCGATCATCGCCGGGGGCGACATGGGCGGCACGATGCGCCTCGGCCTGTACCGCGCGGACCTCGAGGAGGGCACCCTCGCGCGCGACCTCTACGGGCGGGCGGAGGTGAGCGAGCGGCACCGGCACCGGTACGAGGTGAACAACCACTACCGGGAGCGCCTCCAGCACGCGGGCCTCGTGTTCTCCGGGACCTCGCCGGACCACCGGCTCGTCGAGTTCGTCGAGCTGCCCCGCGACGTGCACCCGTTCTTCATCGGCACGCAGGCGCACCCGGAGCTGCGGTCCCGGCCGACGAACGCGCACCCGCTCTTCCGCGGGCTCGTGGCCGCGGCGCTCGAGCGCCAGCGCGCCTCCCGGCTCTTCGAGGACGCGTCGGTGGACGAGGAGGTGCCCACCGGTGCCTGAGCCGCTCGAGGACGTGCCGGAGTCGTACCGGCTGACCGACGACACCCTGCTGCACCACGGCCGCGTCTGGGACGTCGCGAGAGAGACCTTCGACTACCGGGGGACCGAGATCACCCGCGAGGTCATCCGGCATCCCGGCGCGGTGGCGATCCTCGCGCTGGACGACGAGGAGCGGGTGCTCCTGATCCGCCAGTACCGGCACCCGACCCGCGCGCGGGCGTGGGAGATCCCGGCCGGGCTGCTCGACATGGACGGCGAGGCGCCCCTCGCCGCCGCGCAGCGCGAGCTCGCGGAGGAGGCGGACCTCGCGGCGGAGCGCTGGAACGTGCTCGCGGACTTCCAGAACTCGCCGGGCGGCAGCGACGAGACGATCCGCGTCTACCTCGCGCGCGGCGTGTCGTCGGTGCCCGCGTTCGCGCGGCACGACGAGGAGGCCGACATCGAGACCCGGTGGGTGCCGCTCGACGACGTGGTCGACGCGGTCCTCGCGCGCCGGGTGCAGAGCCCGTCGCTCGTCGTCGGAGCGCTGGCCGCGGTCGCATCCCGGGCCCGGGATTGGGCGACCCGCGCGCCGGGCGCCGAGCCGTGGCTCCGGCACCCGGTCGCCGGCGGAGCGCCCTGGCACACCCGCTGACCACGATGGAGGTCGAGCGCGCGGTCGGACGGTTCCTCCGGCACGTCGCGGTCGAGCGGGGGCTCTCCGACAACACGCTCGCCGCGTACCGTCGCGATCTGGCACGGTACGCGGCCCACCTCGCGGACGCGGGCAGGGCGGATGTGGGCGAGGTCACCACGGCGGACGTCACGGCGTTCCTGCACCGCATCCGCGAGGAGGACGGGGCCGCGGCCTCCTCCGCGGCCCGGATGCTCTCCTCCGTGCGCGGGCTGCACCGGTTCCTCGCCGAGGACGGGCTCGTGCCGAGCGACGTCGCCCACGAGGTGGGTCCGCCGAAGCTGCCGATGCGGCTGCCGAAGGCGATCAGCATCGACGAGATGGCGCGGTTGATCGGGGCGACGGAGGGGGAGGAGCCGGTGCTCGTCCGCGACCGCGCGCTGCTCGAGCTCCTGTACGCGACGGGCACCCGGGTCAGCGAGGCGGTGCACCTCGACGTCGACGACCTCGCCACGGGCGAGCTCGTGCGTGTGCTCGGGAAGGGAGGCAAGCAGCGCCTCGTGCCGGTCGGGTCCTACGCTCGCGCGGCCGTCGACGCCTACCTCACGCGCGTGCGTCCGATGTGGGCGGCGAAGGGCGCCGCGACCCCCGCCCTGTTCCTGGGGCCGCGAGGGGCGCGGCTGTCGCGGCAGGGCGCATGGCTGGTCATCCAGGCGGCGGCGGAGCGCGCCGGCCTGACCGCGCACGTCTCACCGCACACGTTCCGGCACAGCTTCGCCACCCACCTCCTGCAGGGCGGGGCCGACGTGCGGGTCGTGCAGGAGCTCCTCGGTCACAGCTCGGTGGCGACGACGCAGCTGTACACGCTCGTCACCGCGGACGCGCTCCGCGACGTCTACACGACCGCGCACCCCCGGGCGCGCTGACCGACGGGGCGGGCGAGGACCTGGAGCCAGGGCTCGGTCCCGCCCTGGATGTGCTCGATCGCGAGCACCGCGAAGCCGGCCTGCTCCAGCGCGGCTCGGAGCGGCGCAGCCCGCCAGTACACGAAGCGGCGCGGGCGCCCGAGCTTGCGGTCGTGCCACTCCTCGCCGTCGCCCTCCTTGAGCGAGCAGGCGAACGCGCCGTGCGGGCGGAGGGCGGCCCGGATCCGCTGCAGCGCATCGGCGAGCTCGGCCCGGTCGAGGTGGAGGAGCACCGCGTTCACGAACACGCCGTCGACCTCCGGGATCGGATCGCGCCGGACGTCGAGATCGAGCACGTCGTGCCCCATGGCCCGGAGGCGCTCGGTGAACGCGGGCGTCGCGTCGCTGCGGAGCACGCGCAACCCGAACCCCTCCAGCCGGTCGGCATCGCGTCCCGGGCCGCTGCCGCGCGCGAGGACCGTGCCGCCCGCGCCGACGATCGCGGCGAAGCGGCGCTGCCACGCGAGCACCGGCTCCGGCGGCTCCCGATCGGCCGCGAGGTACGCATCCGCCCGCTCCTGGTACGCCCGGATCGTCGCGTCCTCCACGCGCCCATTCTTCGTGGTTGAGGGGTTGTGGGGGCGCGGGCGCCGGGCCACCAGGACGACGCAGGCGGCGCGGGGGCCCCCCAACCGGGGGGGGCCCGGGCGCGCCTGGGGGGGAGATCGAGCGAGACCCCCCCCG
>NZ_JBQCGC010000090.1:0-43760 GCF_051956055.1 Amnibacterium sp. | reverse complement strand
TTGCTGGGCCTCTGCCCTTTCGGCGTTCCGGATAAACGCGCCGGGCGGGCCCGATGATCCTCATCGACGAAGGGAGCGGCGTCACTCGAGCGCGTCGGCGAGCTTCGCCTCGACCTCCGCCTGGTCGACGATGTTGTCGATCACGATCACCTGCGCGTAGGTGCGGCCGATCTCCGCGACCTTCTCGCTCGTGGCGAGCACGACCTGGGCGTCCTCGGCGAGCGCCGCGACGTGCGCCGCGTCCGTCGCAGTGACGGTCGCCTCGATGCCGAGCCGCTGGAGGGCGCGGACCGCGGTCACCCGGAGGATCTCGCTCGTCCCGATGCCCGCGCCGCACACGGTGAGGATCTGCACCGCCATCGCTAGTCGATCGCCTCGAACCCGGCCGTGATCCGGTCGGCGAGGTCCTCCCGGTCCTCGAGCGGCAGGAAGGCGGCCTCCGCGGCGTTCAGCTGGAAGGTGAGCAGGTCGTCGAGGTCGTAGTCGAACGCCTCGGTGAGCAGCGCGAGCTCGCGGGACAGCGTCGTGCCGCTCATCAGCCGGTTGTCCGTGTTCACGGTGACCCGGAAGCCGAGCTGGTAGAGGAGGTCGAAGGGGTGGTCCTCCAGCGCCTCGCCCCACGTCGCGATCGCGCCCGTCTGCAGGTTCGACGACGGGGCGAGCTCGAGCGGGATCTGCCGGTCGCGGATCCACCTGGCCAGCCGGCCGACGGTCACGTAGGAGCGGTCGGCGTCCTCGCGCTCGACCACGAGGTCCTCGGCGATCCGCACCCCGTGCCCGAGCCGGAGCGCCCGGCCGTCGAAGAGCGCGGAGCGGATCGAGTCGAGCCCGTCCGCCTCCCCCGCGTGCACGGTCGCCGGGAACTGGTGCTCGGCGAGGTAGTCGAACGCGACCCGGTGCCGGGAGGGAGGGAAGCCCGCCTCCGCGCCCGCGATGTCGAAGCCGACGACCCCGCGGTCGCGGTGGCGCACGGCGAGCTCGGCGATCTCGAGTCCCCGGTCGGCGTGCCGCATCGCGGTGACGAGCTGCCCGACCTGGATGCTCCGGCCCCGCTGACGGACGAGGTCGACGCCCGCGTCGAGTCCGCGCTGCACGGCCTCGACCGCACCGTCGAGGGTGAGCCCGCCCTGCAGGTGCTGCTCGGGCGCCCAGCGGACCTCCCCGTAGATCACGCCGTCGTCGTCGAGGTCCAGCACGAACTCGCGGGCGATCCGCTCGAGGTTCGGGGCGGTCTGCATCACCCCGGTGGTGACCGCGAAGGTGGTCAGGTACTCGACCAGGGAGCCGGAGTCGGCCCGGTCGCGGAACCACGCACCGAGCGCCTCCGGCGTGTCCGCCTCGAGGGCGATACCCGCCTCGTCCGCCAGCTCGAGCACCGTCGCGGGGCGAAGGCCGCCGTCCAGGTGGTCGTGCAGCGAGACCTTCGGCAGACTCGCCGCGTCCACGTCCCCCCAGAGGAGCCACCCCGCCACCGGCTCAGCGTACCCCGGCGCCGAGCGCGTTCATTTCGAAGGGGATCCTGTCGCGCGGGGCACCAGGACCCCCTTCGAAATGCAGTGGCGGACTCAGGCGATGCGTGCGGCGATGAGGGGCTCGCGGGGCACCTCCGTGCCGGCTGGCGCGATCGACATGGCGCCCTCGAGCGCTTCGAGGGCCCGCGGGATGCGATCGGCATCGTCCGTGAGCAGGGTCGCGAGCGGCTGCCCCGCGCGCACCGCGTCGCCGGGCTTCGCGTGGAGGCGGACCCCCGCGGCGTGCTGCACCGGGTCCCCCTGCCTGGCGCGGCCGGCCCCGAGGCGCCACGCCGCGACGCCGACGGCCTTTGCGTCCTGCGTGGCGAGCACGCCGTCCGTCTCGGCGAGCACCTGCTGGGACTCGGCCGCGACGGGCAGCGGCGCGTCGGGGTCGCCGCCCTGCGCGCGGATCATCCGCCGCCAGACGTCCATCGCGCGCCCGTCGTCGAGCGCCGCCGCAGGGTCCGCGTCCGCGACCCCCGCGAGCGCCAGCATCTCCGCCGCGAGTGCGACGGTGAGCGCTCGCACGTCGGCAGGACCGCCGCCGGCGAGCACCTCGACGCTCTCCTCCACCTCGATCGCGTTGCCCGCGGTCAGTCCGAGCGGCACCGACATGTCGGTGAGCAGCGCGACCGTCGCGACCCCCGCGTCTCGGCCCAGCTCCACCATCGTGCGGGCGAGCTCCTCGGCCTGCGCGCGGGCGGGCAGGAACGCACCGGAGCCGAACTTCACATCGAGCACCAGGGAGGCGGTGCCCTCCGCGATCTTCTTCGACATGATGCTCGACGCGATGAGCGGGATCGCCTCCACGGTGCCCGTCGTGTCGCGCAGCGCGTAGAGCCGCTTGTCCGCGGGCGCGAGGTCCGCACCCGCCGCGCAGATCGCCGCGCCGACATCGGCGAGCTGCGCCCGCAGCGCCTCCGGGCTCAGGTCTGGCCGCCAGCCGGGGATCGACTCGAGCTTGTCGAGCGTGCCGCCGGTGTGGCCCAGGCCGCGGCCCGACAGCTGCGGGACGGCGACCCCGAACACGGCGACGAGCGGCGCGAGCGGCAGGGTGATCTTGTCCCCCACCCCGCCGGTGGAGTGCTTGTCGACCGTCGGCCTGCCGAGGCCCGCGAAGGACATGCGCTCGCCCGAGTCGATCATGGCGAGGGTGAGGTCGCGGATCTCCCGCCGGTCCATGCCGTTCAGCAGCACCGCCATGGCCCACGCGGCCATCTGCTCGTCCGCGACCACGCCGCGGGTGAAGGCGTCGACGAGCCAGCGGATCCGCGCGGTGTCGAGGGTGCCACCGTCGCGCTTGACGGCGATCACGTCCACGGCGTCGAAGGGTTCCCGGGCTGCGCTCATCCCGGCAACGCTACGGGGTCAGCCCGAGTAGCGGGCCACGGGGCGCACGGTCATGAACGCCGGCCCGGACACGCACGCGACCGCGCTCGAGTCCTGCACGAAGTACGCGCGGGTGGAGTGCGGCGGGTACACGCGGTAGCCGTCGCCCCGCTTCACGGTGCACCCCTGGAGCGGACCACCGTTCGTGCCGATGTTCACCACCTGCAGCGGCGCCGCGACCGTCTGCCCGACCGCGAGGGTGAGCGTCGACACCCCGGTCTGCACGCGCGTGGCCGGCTCGCCCAGCTGCGTGCCGTCGCCGTCGCCCACCACCGACACGCCTGGGGTGCCGCGCAGCGCGCAGGGGGTGCCGCCGGTGTTCGTGAACAGGACGTCGAAGAACTCGCTGCCGGCCGCCCCGCCACCGGAGGCGGTCACGACGCTGACCCCGATGTCGGTGCACTGGTTCGCCGGTCGGCCGGGGTCCGCCGCGGCCGTGCTCGTCGCCGGCTCGGGTGTGGCAGGAAGCGTCCGGGTCACGGTCGCCGTCGGTGCCGGCGCGGCCGTCGACGGGGCGACGGTCACGGTCGGGGAGGCGGTGGGCCGGCTGGCCTGCGACCCGCACGCCGTGAGCATCAGCACCGACGCGGCCGCGACCGCCGCTCCCCCCAGGACCCGCATGCCCGGCACGCTAACGATCGCCGCTGACAGCCGGAGCCGCGGCGCCGGGCAGCGCGCCCGCCACCACCTCGCCCCGGCAGACGACGGCGACGACGCGCTCCGGCCGGAGGGCCGCGAGGTCCTCCCACGGCCGCCCCTCGACGAGCACGAGGTCGGCCTTGGCGCGGGGTGCGATGCGGCCGAGATCCGGGCGGCCGATCGCGGCGGCGGCGCGCGAGGTCGCGGCGGCGAGCGCCCGCTCGGCGGACCAGCCGAGCACCGCCGCCATCCTGGCCACCTCCTCCGCCTCCTCGCCGAACCCGACGTGGAAGCCGTTCGCGTCGGTGCCGAGCACGAGCTCGACGCCGGCGTCCGCTGCGGCCCGCAGGCGCGCGTCGCGCTCGATCACGAGCTCCCGCGCCTTCCGCGCCTGCTCCTCCGACGCACCGCGCCCTGCGGCGATGCGGTCGTTGATGAGCAGCGTGGGCGCGAGGGTGATGCCGGCCCGCGCGATCAGTACGGCCTGATCCGCGGTGACGAGCGTGCCGTGCTCGATGGAGTCGACGCCCTCCTCGATCGCGACGTCGATGCCCGCCTCGGTGTGCGCGTGGGCCGCGACCCGCATCCCGAGGGCGTGCGCCTCGTCGACGATCGCGGCGACCTCGGCGCGGGTGTGGTTGCGCCAGGCGGGACGGTCCCCGACGGAGAGCACGCCTCCGCTCGTCGCGATCTTGATGCCGTCCGCGCCGGCCCGCGCCCAGTGGCGGACCAGGCGCCGGCACTCGTCCGGGCCGTCCGCGACCGGCGGCCGGTCCACGATCGCCGGCGGCGTGAACAGGTCGGCGTGGCCGCCGGTCATGCCCACCATGCCGTGGGCGACCAGCCGCGGCCCCGGCACGACGCCGGCGTCGAGCGCGCGCCGGAGGGAGAACTGCACGTCGTCCGCGGCGAGGTCCCTCACGGTCGTGACCCCGGCGGCGAGCGCGCGCCTGGCGTTCGCGAGGCCGTGGAGCACCCGCTCCTCCGCCCGGGTGGTGAGCGGCCAGGTGAGGAAGTCGCCGCGCGCGCCCGTCGACTCCCCGATGAGGTGGACGTGCGTGTCGATCAGCCCGGGGATCGCGGTCAGCCGGGCGGGTGCCGACGAGGGCTCGACGGCCGCGATCACCCCGTCGGCGCCGTCCCGCGCGAACCGGATGGTCGACGGGCCGCGATGCGCGGTCCCGTCCCAGACGTCGATCCCGTCGAGCACGTCGAGCACCGCCCCACCCTAGAAGTGCAGCGGGGCGCCTCCGGTACCCGCCCTCCTAGGCTCGAGGGGTGACCGTCGACCTGATCGTCTCCGATGCGACCGTGCTCACCCGTACCGAGCCCGCCGAGGCCGGCTACCCCGACGACCCGGCGCGGCGCCGCGCGACCGCCGAGCTGCTCGAGCACCACGACCTCGGCGTGGCCGACGGCGCGATCGCGTGGGTCCGGCCGACCGGGTCGACGCCGGAGGAGGAGCGCGCCGGCGCCCGCGTGATCGACGGCCGCGGCCGGGTCGCGATCCCGGGCCTGATCAACTGCCACACCCACTCGGCGATGACGATGTTCCGCGGCTCCGCGGAGGACGTGCCGGTCCACTCCTGGTTCAACGACCACATCTGGCCGATGGAGGTGAACCTCACCCCGCACGACGTGGCGCTCGGCGCACGCCTCGCGATCGGCGAGATGCTGCTGGCGGGCGTGACCACGTTCGCCGACCACTACTTCTCGATGGACGAGATCGCGAAGGAGGTGCTGGCGAGCGGGGCCCGCGCCGTCCTCGCCCCGACCTACTTCTCCTCGGAGGGGCCCGCCGGGCTCGACCGGTCCGCGGCGTTCGCGGCCGAGTGGCACGGTGCCGCCGACGGGCGCATCACGGCGATGATGGGCCCGCACGCGGTGTACACGGTCGACGACGCCGACCTCGCGCGCACGGCGCGCGTCGCCACCGAGCTCGGCGTCCGCACCCACCTCCACGCCGCGGAGGGCATGTTCCAGACCGAGTCGAGCCTCGCGAACCGCGGGGTGACGCCGATGCAGGTGCTGCACGACGCCGGGCTGCTCGAGTCCGGCGTGCTGATCGCGCACGGCGCGGGCATCACCCCGGAGGACGTGCAGTGGCTCGCGCCGGTCGCGGACCGGATCGGCGTCGGCGCCTGCGACAAGGTCTACCTGAAGCACGCGCAGCAGAGCACCACGCCCGTGCGCCTCCTCCACGACGCCGGGGTGCCGGTCGGGATCGGCACCGACGGCCCCGCCTCCGGCAACACGCTCAGCGTGCTCGAGAGCATGCGGCTCCTGTCGCTCGTGGAGAAGCAGAAGGAGGCGGACGCGACCTGGCTGACGAGCGCCCACGCGCTCGACATGGCGACGCGGCAGAGCGCGCTGACGGTGGGGCTCGGCGACCGGATCGGCGCGCTGCTCCCCGGCCGCCGCGCGGACATCGCGCTGATCGCGCTCGACGGCCCGCACCTGCAGCCGCTCCACGACCTCGCCGCGGCGCTCGTCCTCAGCGTGCAGGAGGCGGACGTGCGCACGGTGCTCGTCGACGGGAGGGTGCTCGTCGACGAGGGCCGGCTGACGACGATCGACGTGCAGGAGGCGATCGACGGCCTGACCCGGCGGATCCCGCAGCTGCGCGATCGCTCCCACGGCCGCCGCATCCAGGACTACGCCCCGTGAGGCTCGACGCCGCGACGGCGACCGCGCCCCAGGTCGTCTCGCACCTCCGGGCGGGGCGCGGCATCGCCGTGCTCCCGGTCGGGGCGCTCGAGCAGCACGGGCCGCACCTGCCGCTGTCGACCGACACGCTCACCGCCGAAGCCGTCGCCGAGCGGCTCGCGGACGCGCTCGACGCGCTCCTCCTGCCCGCGATCGGCTACGGCGCGACCTGGAACATGTCCGGCTACCGCGGCACGGTCACGCTGCGGCCGGAGACGGTCGAGGCGCTCGCCGTGGACATCGGCACGGGCATCGAAGCGGCCGGTGCGCGGCTGCTCGTGGTCGTGAACGGCGACTGGGGCAATCGCGAACCGCTGGCCCGCGCCGCGGCGGCGCTCGCGCTCCCGACGCTCGTGCTGAACCACCCGGGCCTCGACGAGGCCGCCGAGCGGGTGCGCGAGTCCCGGCCGGCCGCGCCCGGCCTGATGCACGCCGAGGAGATCGAGACGTCGCTCGTGCTCGCGATCGCGCCGGAGACCGTGCAGGGGGCGGCGGAGCCGGTGTACCCGGACTTCCCTCCGGAGTTCGGCGTCGTGCCCATGCGGATGCACGGCTTCAGCCCGACGGGCGTGTTCGGCGACCCGCGACCGGCGACGGCCGAGAAGGGCGCGGCGCTGCTCGACGCGGTCGTCGCCGCGTCCCTCGAGACGATCGCGGCGTTCCCTTCGTCTATCAGGAGATCCGGCGCCGAGGCGCGCAGATCTCCTGATCGACGAAGGCGGGTCAGCCCTTCACGTAGGGGCGCCCCGCCGCGGCCGGCCCGCGGACCCGGCCGACGAGTCCGGCGACCGCGATGATCGTCACCACGTACGGCAGCGTGAGCAGGATGTCGGAGGGGACGGGGCTCCCGACGATGCCGAGGATGTTCGCCACCTGGCTCGCGAATCCGAACAGCAGGCCCGCGGCGGAGGCGCGCAGCGGGTCCCAGCGGCCGAAGATCACGGCCGCGAGCGCGATGTAGCCCGCGCCGGAGGTGATGTTCTGGGTGAACGACCCGACGGACCCGAGGGTGAAGTACGCGCCGCCGAGACCGACGATCGCCCCCGCGAGCGCGACGTTCCAGAACCGGGTGCGCGACACGTCGATCCCGACCGTGTCGGCGGCCTGGGGGTGCTCGCCGACCGCGCGGAGGCGCAGGCCCCAGCGCGTGCGGGTCAGCCCGATCCAGACCACGACGACCGCGATGATCATGAGGTAGGTGACGACCGACTGGTCGAACAGCACCGCCCCGACGATCGGAATGAGCGACAGGCCCGGGATCGGCAGGTTCGAGAACGTCGGCGGCGCGTTCAGGGTGCTCGACGCGGGCACGAGCACGGTCTCGTAGAGGAACGTGGTGAGGCCGAGCACCAGCACGTTCAGCACCACGCCGACGATCACCTGGTTCACGACGTACTTGATCGCGAGCGCGGCCAGCACGAAGGACACGAGCACGCCCGCGATGACGGCGCCGACGAGGCCGACCACGAGGTTGTGGGTGATGGAGGCGAGGATCGCGGAGACGAACGCGCCGGCGAGCAGCTGGCCCTCGATCGCGATGTTCACCACCCCGACGCGCTCGGAGAGCACGCCGCCGAGCGCGCCGAAGATGAGCGGCGCGGCGAGCGCGAGCGAGCCGGTGAGGAGGCCGACGATCGGCAGTCGCTGCCCGGCGGTCGCCCAGGCGAGGAACCCGATCACGAGCAGCAGCGCGAAGACCACGACGTACCAGCGGGGGACGCCGCCGCGGCGCTGGAGCGGCACGGAGCCGAGCGCCAGGAGCACCGCGACGATCGAGAGCACCAGCCCGGTCTGGCGCACCGGCAGGTGCACGTCGGGGAGCGCGACCGTGCCGGTCTGGGTGAACGAGAACGTGGAGACGCCGTCCCGGGCGAAGACGACGAGGAGCAGCAGCGCGAGTACGGCGAACACGCCGAGCGCGATCGGCGTCTTCCAGCCGCGTCCGCGCCGCACGACCGGCTCGGCGACCGCGGCGCTCACGCTGCGGCCTTCCGGGCGCCGGGCTGCGGGAGGCGGAAGATCGCCCGCACCAGCGGTGGCGCCGCGATGAACAGCACGATCACCGACTGCACGACCTGCACCGCGTTGATGTCCACGTTCTGCGCCGCCTGCATGGTGTAGCCGCCCGCCTGGAACACGCCGAAGAGGATCCCGGCCCAGAACACGCCCCACGGCCGCGACCGGCCGAGCAGCGCGACCGTGATCGCGTTGAAGCCGATGCCCGCGTCGACGCCGCTCGTGAAGCCGGTCGTCGTCGTGCCGAGCACCTGGTAGACGCCCGCGAAGCCGACGAGCACGCCGGAGATGATCATCGCCGCGGTGAACACCCGGTTGACCTCGATGCCCGCGACGCGCGCCGCCCTGGGGTTCTCCCCCACGGCGCGCATCTTGAACCCGATGCTCGACCTGGAGAGCAGCCACGAGCACGCGAACGTGCCGAGGATCACCAGGAGGAAGCCGACGTTCACGTGGTACTCGGCCGGCAGGAGGGGGAAGAACACCGAGCTCGGGTGCTCGGCCGGGCTGATCGGGTTCCCCGATCCCGGCGCCCGCAGCAGCGGGGTCTGCAGCGCGAAGTCGAGCAGGTAGTAGACGACGTAGTTGAGCATGATCGTGACGATCACCTCGTTCGCGCCGGTCCGCGCCTTGAGGACGCCGACGAGGCCCGCGAGCACGCCGCCGCCGAGGAGGCCGAACAGGACCGCGACGAGCATCGTCACGACCGGCGGCCCGTCCCAGGTGAACCCGACGAAGCCGGCGAACGCGGCGCCCATGAGCACCTGGCCCTGGCCGCCGATGTTGAAGACGCCGGCACGGAAGCCCACGGCGATGCCGAGCCCGGCGGCGATGAGCGGCGTCGCGAAGCCGATGGCGTGCCCGAACGACTGGAGCGCGACGAGCGGGTTCGCCTGCGTGAAGTCGTAGACGCCGCCCTGGAACAGCGCCGCGTACGCGCCGCCGACGCTCGACCCGATCGCCGACAGCATGTCCGTCGGCCGGGCGAAGAAGTAGCCGGCCGTCGTCTGCACCGTCGGGTTGGTCGCCGCGATGAGCACCGCCCCGACCACGAGCGCGATGACGACCGCGAGGATCGTCGTCAGCGCGCTGCCGTCGCGGATCGCGATCAGCGCGACCGCGAAGCGGCTGCGCGGCTGTGCGGGTGTGGCCGCACGCTCCTCCGGCGGCACCTGGTCGGGGTCGATCCCGCCGCCGGCGAGCCCGGTGTCTCCGACGGGCACGGCGCCGGCGGCGCCCTGCGGCTCTCGGAGGGTCATGCCGCGGTCCGCACGTCGTCGGGCAGCTCGCCCGCCATCATGAGACCGAGGACGTCGCGGGAGGTGTCACCGGGCACGATGCCCACGATCCGGCCGCGGTACATCACCGCGATCCGGTCGGCGAGCGCGACCACCTCGTCGAGCTCGGTGGAGATCACGATCACGGGCACCCCTTCGTCGCGCGTGGCCACGATGCGCTCGTGGACGAACTCGATCGAGCCGACGTCCAGGCCGCGCGTCGGCTGCGCCGCGACGAACAGCCGCAGCGAGCGGGACAGCTCCCTGGCGAGCACGACCTTCTGCTGGTTGCCGCCGGAGAGCCGGCCGACGTGGGTGTCGATGCCCTGCGCCCGCACGTCGAACTCCCGCACGGTCGCGGTCGCGAACGTCTCGAGCTCACGCCGCTGGACCGCGCCGCGCTTCACGAAGGGAGCGCCGTCGGAGCGGTCCAGCATGAGGTTCTCGGCGATCGAGAACTCCGCGACGAGGGCGTCCTCCTGCCGGTCCTCCGGCACGAAGCCGACCCCGGCGTCGAGCACGCGCCGCACCGGAAGGCCCGTCAGGACCTTGCCGTCCAGCGTGACCGTGCCGCGCACGTCCTCCTGCAGCCCGAGCAGCGCCTCCGTCAGCTCCGTCTGACCGTTGCCCTGCACGCCCGCGATCGCCAGGATCTCGCCGCGCCGGACCGTGAACGCGACGTCGTCGACGACGACCCGCCCGTTCGCGTCGAGCACCGTCAGACCCTCGACCGCGAGTCCCGTCTCGCCGCCGGCCGAGGGGGTGCGCTGCACGGTGAGCTCGACGCTGCGGCCCACCATGAGGGAGGCGAGCTCGGCGTTGGAGGCGGTGGGCTCCGCCTCCCCGACGACCTTGCCGAGTCGCACGACCGTGATCCGGTCGGCGACCTCGCGGACCTCGCGGAGCTTGTGCGTGATGAAGACGATCGCGGTGCCCGCGTCCTTGAGCTGGCGCATGATCGCCATCAGCTCGTCGGTCTCCTGCGGCGTCAGCACCGCCGTGGGCTCGTCGAACACGAGCACCTTCGCGTCGCGGGAGAGCGCCTTGACGATCTCGACGCGCTGCTGCACCCCGACCGGCAGGTCCTCGACGACGGCGTCGGGATCCAGGTCGAAGCCGAAGCGGGAGGAGATCTCCTGCACCCGGGCACGGGCGGCGGGCAGGTCGAGGAACCCGCCCTTCGTCTGCTCGTGACCGAGCATGACGTTCTCGGCCACCGTGAACACGGGGACGAGCATGAAGTGCTGGTGCACCATCCCGATGCCGGCGCGCATCGCGTCGCCGGGCCCGGAGAAGTGCTGCACGGCTCCGTCGAGCCGGATCTCCCCCGCGTCCGCCCGGAGGAGGCCGTAGAGGATGTTCATCAGGGTGGACTTGCCTGCGCCGTTCTCACCGAGCAGGCAGTGGATCTCCCCCGGTTCGACCGTCAGGTCGATCGAGTCGTTCGCGGTGAGCGCGCCGAAGCGCTTCGTGATGCCGTGCAGTTCGAGCCGCACCGGGTCCTCCTTCCGGGCCGCGCCGGACGCGGCGCCGGGTCCGCCCTCCGTGTGCGGAGGACGGACCCGGTACCGATGGTGCTAGAACTTCGACGGCGAGTCGACCGTGATCGAACCGCTCTCGATGCCCGACTGGATGGTCTGCAGCTCGCCGGACAGGGACGACGGCACCTTCGACGTGAAGTCGTGGAAGGGCGACAGGCCCACGCCGCCGTTCTTCAGCGTGCCGATGTAGGTGCTGTTGTCGAAGGTCTTCTCCTTCGCCGCCTGCAGGACGGAGTCGCGGGCGGCGACGTCGACCTTCTTCAGGATCGACGTGAGCATCAGCGACTTGACGCTCGGGTCGGTCAGGTAGATGTCCGCGTCGACGCCCTCGAGGACGGCCTTGCTGTTCGACCCGGTGATCGCCTTCGCCGCGCCCTGGTACAGGGAGCCGGCGACCGGGATCACGACGTTCGCGCCCTGGTCGAGGAAGCCGGAGGTGAGCTGCTTCGCCTTGTTCTGGTCGGTGAAGTTGCCGACGAACGAGCCGTTCTGCTTCGCGACGTCCCAGCCGAGCATGCCGACCTTCGCGTGCTTCTGCTGGTTGTAGTACGCGACGCCGTCGGCGATGCCGTCCATGTAGATGGTGACGGTCGGGTACTTCGCGCCGCCCCAGGTCGCGACCTTCGGGCTGCTGGACACGCTCGCGGCGTAAGCGGCGGCCGCGTACCCGCCGAGGAAGGCGGCCTCGGACGTCTGGAAGACGACGTCCTTGACGTTCGGCAGCTTCAGCGAGTTGTCGTCGATCATCACGTAGTCGATCTTCGGGTTCGCCTTCGCGGACGCGGAGAGCGCCGCCGGGAACTGGAAGCCCGCCGCGACGATCGCGTTGCAGTGCTGCGCGACGAGGCTCGAGAACGCGGGCGCGTAGTCGGTGGAGCTCTGCGACTGCACCTTGCGGACGGACGAGCCGATCTGCTTCGCGGCCGCCTGGACGCCCTCGAGCGAGAGCTGGTTGAACGAGTGGTCGTTGAAGCCGCCCACGTCGCCGACCACGCAGGGCAGGAAGCTCGAGGTCGTGGCGCTGGTCGTCGCGCTCGGCGCGCTTCCGCAGGCGGTGAGCAGGGCGACCGAGCCGAGCGCCGCCACGGCGCCGAGCCCGATCCGCTTGGTGAGCGAGTGCAAAGAGAGACCCTCCGTCAGGTGGTGAGCTGCCGCGGAGCGGGTGCATGCTCAGCGGGCTGTCGGTCAATGTAGATGACGACGTGTTACGGCCGCGGGTCGGTGCCCTCGCGCGAGCGGATGGTTATCGATCCGAGACCCACGGAAGCGGGGGTGCGGCGGCGGTCAGTCCTCCGGTCGCCGCTCGGCGTACTCCACCAGCTGGCGCGGCCCGAACGCGTCCGGCAGCACCTGGTCGATGGTCCGGAGGCCGGACACCGTCTCCAGGAGCATGCCGGGCGCGGCATGCTCGACGAGCAGCTGGCGGCAGCGCCCGCAGGGCATGAGCACCCGGCCGTCGCCGTCGACGCACGCGAACGCCGTGAGCAGACCGCCTCCGGTCATGATCAGCTCCGACACCATCGAGCACTCGGCGCAGAGCGTCACCCCGTATGAGGCGTTCTCGATGTTGCAGCCGGAGACGACGCGGCCGTCGTCGACGAGCGCCGCCGCGCCGACCGGGAAGCCGGAGTAGGGCACGTAGGCCCGCTCCATGGCGGCACGCGCCGCGTCCCGCAACCTGCCCCAGTCGATCTCCGCCATGCGCCCATCCTCCCGCCTCCGCCGCCGGCCGCACCCCACTTGCAGGCCGGTGCATTTCGAAGGGGTTTCTGCGGCGCTCCGCGCGGCAGAAACCCCTTCGAAATGAACGGGCTACAGGACGTCGGTGCGGCCCGAGAGCTTCAGGGCGTCGACCACGCTCTTGACCCGCTGCGCGTGCTCGCTCGTCGTCACGAGCAGCGCGTCCTCCGTGTCGACCACGACGATGTTCTCGACACCGATCAGGGTGATCAGCCGCTCGCGGTCGGTGACGACGATGCCGCTCGACGAGTCGGCGAGGACCCGCGCGTGCTCGCCGAGGATCGCGAGGTCGCTCCCCCGGCCGCCCGACTGGAGCTTCGCGATGGAGGCGAAGTCGCCCACGTCGTCCCAGGGGAACTCCCCCACGACGACCGCGAGCCGTCCCGCCGCGGCGGCGGGCTCGGCCACCGAGTAGTCGATGGCGATCTTCTCGAGCCGCGGCCACTCCTCGTCGACCACGGCACCGCGGTCCGGGGTGTCCCATGCGGCCGCGAGGCGGCGGAGCCCGGCGACCAGCTTCGGCTTCGTCTTGGCCATCTCGTCGAGCAGCACGTCGGCCCGGGCGATGAACATGCCCGCGTTCCAGAGGTAGCGCCCGGACTCGACGTAGTCCCGCGCCGTGGGCAGGTCCGGCTTCTCGACGAAGCGGCTCACGGCGTAGGTCGCGGTCGTGCCGGCGACCGGCAGCCGCTCGCCGCCCTCGATGTAGCCGAAGCCGATCGCCGGCTCGGTCGGGAGGATGCCGATCGTCGCGATGTAGCCCGCGTCGGCCGCGGCGACGGCCTCCACCACGGCCTGGCGGAAGCGGCGCTGGTCGCCGATGACGTGATCCGCGGCGAACGACCCGATGATGACCCCGGGCTCGCGCTGCTCGAGGATCGCCGCCGCGAGCCCGATGGCCGCGGACGAGTCCTTGCCCTCGCTCTCGAGCACCACGTTCCGGTCCTCGAGCTTCGGCAGCTGCTCCTCGACCGCGGCGCGGTGCGCGCGCCCGCAGACCACCATGACGCGGCCGTCGCCGGCGATCGGCGCGAGCCGGTCCCACGTCTCCTTCAGCAGGGTCTGCCCCGACCCGGTGAGGTCGTGGAGGAACTTCGGCGCATCCGCGCGGGACAGCGGCCACAGCCGTGAGCCGATCCCCCCTGCGGGGATCACGGCGTAGAAGCGCTCGACCGCCTCCGGCTCCGTGCCACGTCCGGCCCAGCGCATCGTCCCGTCGGTCATGGCGTCACTGTAACCAGCCCGCTGATCGCGGAGCCGGTGGCTGCCCCGTCGATCCAGGGCGTACCGGAGTGCGGAACGGCGAGTAGTCTTGGACGGAACGGCTCGGAGGCAGCACGCCCCCGTTCCTCACGGGGGGCGCCCCCGCGCCGCACGTAGGATCGGAGCCGTTCGGACTTCCACGAGAGGCAGCGGGGAACGATGGTGTCACTGAGGCCGGCGCCCGCGACGGAGCGCGTCGCCAAGCCGAGAGCATTCGCAGGGACCGTGTACCGCGGCCACGAGGGCATGTGGTCCTGGGTGCTGCACCGCATCACCGGGGTGGCGATCTTCTTCTTCCTGCTGGTGCACGTGCTCGACACGGCGCTCGTGCGGCTCTCCCCGCAGACCTACAACGGGGTCATCGCGACGTACAAGAACCCGATCATGGGGCTCGGCGAGCTGGTGCTCGTCGCCGCGATCGTGTTCCACGCGTTCAACGGGCTGCGGATCATCCTCATCGACTTCTGGAGCGTCGGCACCAAGCACCAGCGGGCGATGTTCTGGATCGTCGTCGCGCTCTGGGTGATCGTGATGGCCGGGTTCGCGCCCCGCCAGTTCCTCACGATCGTGAGCGAGGTGCAGGGCTGATGGCGACCACGCTCCCCGCGCCCCGCGCCGCCCGGCCGCGCCGCAACCTCGAGAAGTGGGGCTGGATCTACATGCGCGCCTCCGGCGTCGTGCTGGTCGTGCTGATCTTCGGCCACCTCTTCATCAACCTCGTCGCCGGCCAGGGCGTGAAGCAGATCGACTTCGCCTTCATCGCCGGCAAGTGGGCGAACCCGTTCTGGCAGGTCTGGGACGGCCTGATGCTGTGGCTCGCCCTCATCCACGGCGGCAACGGCATGCGCACCATCACGAACGACTACGTGACGAACCCGACCGCGAACCGCCTCCTGAAGGGCGCCATCCTCGTGGCGGTCGCCCTCCTGATCCTCCTGGGAACCCTGGTGATCACGACCTTCGACCCCTGCCCGCCGAACGCGGCCCCCGGCACGCTCGACACCTCGCTCTGCCAGGCGCTCGGCCGGTGAACGCGTCCGTGAACGACCGCAGGGAGAACCCGACCGGGCCGATCCGCCGCGTCGCGGAGCGCATCGCGCACCGCGCCGCGGAGGCTGTCGCGCCACCGAAGCGCGCCTCCGAGACCATGGGCTGGACGGACGACGGCCCCGACGAGCGCGAGATCGACGGGATCCTCTACCACCGGCACGACGTCGTCATCGTCGGCGCGGGCGGCGCGGGCATGCGCGCCGCGATCGAGGCCGGCCCGAAGGCGAAGACCGCCGTCATCACGAAGCTCTACCCCACGCGGTCCCACACGGGCGCGGCGCAGGGCGGCATGGCCGCCGCGCTCGCGAACGTGGAGGAGGACAGCTGGGAGTGGCACACCTTCGACACCGTCAAGGGCGGCGACTACCTCGTCGACCAGGACGCCGCCGAGATCCTCGCGAAGGAGGCCATCGACGCGGTCATCGACCTCGAGAACATGGGCCTGCCCTTCAACCGGACCCCCGAGGGGAAGATCGACCAGCGCCGGTTCGGCGGCCACACCGCCGACCACGGCAAGAGCCCGGTGCGCCGCGCCTGCTACGCCGCCGACCGCACCGGCCACATGATCCTGCAGACGCTGTACCAGAACTGCGTCAAGCACGGCATCGACTTCTACAACGAGTACTACGCGCTCGACCTGGCGATGACCGACGTGGAGGAGAACGGGCGGATCGTCTCCCGCCCCTCCGGCGTCGTCGCGTACGAGCTCGCGACGGGCCGCATCCACGTCTTCCAGGCGAAGTCGATCGTCTTCGCGACCGGCGGCTTCGGGAAGATCTACAAGACGACGTCGAACGCCCACACGCTCACCGGTGACGGCGTCGGCATCATCTGGCGCAAGGGCCTGCCGCTCGAGGACATGGAGTTCTTCCAGTTCCACCCGACCGGGCTCGCGAAGCTCGGCATCCTCCTCACCGAGGGGGCCCGCGGCGAGGGCGCGATCCTCCGCAACGCCTCGGGCGAGCGGTTCATGGAGCGCTACGCGCCGACGATCAAGGACCTCGCTCCGCGCGACATCGTGTCCCGCTGCATGGTGCAGGAGGTCGCTGAGGGCCGCGGCGCGGGTCCGCTCAAGGACTACGTGCTCCTCGACTGCACCCACCTGGGCGCGGAGGTGCTCGAGACGAAGCTCCCGGACATCACCGAGTTCGCGCGCACCTACCTCGGCGTCGACCCGGTCGTCGAGCCGGTGCCCGTGATGCCGACCGCCCACTACGCGATGGGCGGCATCCCGACCAACGTGAAGGCGGAGGTGCTCTCCGACAACGACACGGTCGTGCCCGGCCTCTACGCGGCCGGCGAGTGCGCGTGCGTGTCCGTGCACGGCTCGAACCGGCTCGGCACCAACTCGCTCCTCGACATCAACGTGTTCGGCAAGCGAGCGGGCAACAACGCGGTCGACTACGCACGGACCGCGCGGTTCGTGCCGCTGCCGAAGGACCCGGCGAAGGCCGTCCGCGACCTCGTCGAGCAGCTGCGCACCTCCACCGGCACCGAGCGCATCGCGGACCTCCGCAAGGAGCTGCAGGACAACATGGACGCGTCCGCGCAGGTGTTCCGCACGGACGAATCCCTGGCGAAGGTGACGGAGACGATCCACGGTCTGCGCGAGCGGTACCGGAACATCGGCATCCAGGACAAGGGCAAGCGGTTCAACACCGACCTGCTGGAGGCGATCGAGCTGGGCTTCCTGCTCGACCTGGCGGAGGTCGTCGTCTACTCGGCCAGGAACCGCAAGGAGAGCCGCGGCGGCCACATGCGCGACGACTTCCCGAAGCGCGATGACGCGAACTACATGAAGCACACGATGGCGTACCTCACCGGCGACCCGCACTCGTCGAACGCCGCCGACCACATCAAGCTCGACTGGAAGCCCGTCGTCGTGACGCGCTACCAGCCGATGGAGCGGAAGTACTGATGACGATCACGACCCTTCCCGGTGTCACCGACGCGGTGATGAACCCCGCGGTGAAGCGCCGGCCCGCCGAGGGCTTCACGACGATCACGCTCATCATCCGCCGGTTCGACCCGGAGGTGGACACCGAGCCGCGCTGGGTGGACTACGACGTGGACACCCTCCCGACCGACCGCATCCTGGACGCGTTGCACAAGATCAAGTGGGAGCAGGACGGCTCGCTGACCTTCCGCCGCTCCTGCGCGCACGGGGTCTGCGGCTCCGACGCGATGCGCATCAACGGGCGCAACCGGCTCGCGTGCAAGACGCTCGTGAAGGACCTCGACACCTCGAAGCCCATCTACGTGGAGGCGATCAAGGGCCTGCCGCTCGAGAAGGACCTCGTCGTCGACATGGAGCCGTTCTTCGCCTCCTACCGCGCCGTGCAGCCCTTCCTCCAGGCCTCGACGCCCCCGCCGAACGGCCGCGAGCGGCTGCAGTCCGCCGCGGACCGCGAGCGCTTCGACGACACCACCAAATGCATCCTCTGCGCGGCGTGCACGTCGTCGTGCCCGGTGTTCTGGACGGACGGCCAGTACTTCGGGCCTGCCGCGATCGTGAACGCGCACCGGTTCATCTTCGACTCGCGCGACGAGGCGGCGGAGGTGCGGCTCGACATCCTCAACGACAAGGAGGGCGTGTGGCGCTGCCGCACGACCTTCAACTGCTCGGAGGCGTGCCCGCGCGGCATCCAGATCACGAAGGCGATCAGCGAGGTGAAGGCGGCGACGATCCGGCGGCCCGACAAGGTCAAGATCGCCTGACGACTTCCCCGCACCGCGGGGTCGCGGACGTGGACGGCGCCCTGCAGCGGGCATGACCGTCCCACCGACCCGCCGCGTGGCGGCTGGGTCGGACCGTCCTGCCCTCCGTACGGTGACGGGGCCGTGTCTCCCGACTCCTCCCGCCCTCGACGCCGCGTCCGCCTCGCGGTCGCGGCGGGCGCGCTCGGCCTCGTGACGGCGGTGACCGCGCTCGCCTCGGTCGCTCCGGCCACCGCGGCTCCCGGCTCGGGCTCCCCCTCCCCCGTCGCCCCGGGGTCGAGCCTCTCGGTGGTGCTCGCGAAGGGCACCGTGCTCACGCTGCCCGCGCACGACGGCCTCCGCGACCGCGCCACCGCGCAGGTCCGCTCCGGTTCACCGGGACGCGTCACCGTCGACGCGGTCCGCGGCCGGACGACGGTGCACCTCGCCACCGCCGTGCCCCTCGAGGCCTCCGCGACGGACTGGTCCCGCGCCGTCACGATCCCGGTGGCGAAGCTCAGCCGCGGCACCTGGCGGATCCGGGCGGAGCGCACCACCGATCACGCCGTGAGCGCGCGTTCCCGCACGTTCGCCGTCGGCTCGGGTGCGGCCGTGCACGTGGCCGTCCGCCCCGCCGAGCGCACGCTCTACCCGTACCGGGACGGCCTCCTGGACACCGCCGCGATCACGGTCGTCGCGAAGGACGAGACCGGCGCGGTCGTGCCCGTCACCGGGTCGATCCGGATCGACGCGGGGAGGGCCCACGTGACGCGCTCGCTCGGGAGGGCGGGCGCCGCGGTGCTGCCGATCACCTCGCTCCCCCTCGGTCCCGCGGTGGTCCACGCCACCGTCACCGGGCCGACCGGGCCGAAGGCCGTCCGCACCACCACGATCACGCTGGCCCCGACGGGGGTCGGCCGGCTCGCGGTCACGCGGTCCTCCGGCACGGTGGAGCCCGTCGTCGACGGACGCCTCGACTCGGTCGTGCTCACCACGACGGGCACCGCGTCCGCCGGCTCGCCCGCGAGGGTCTCCGGCACGCTCACGGTGACGAAGGGGCGCACGGTCGCGGCGCGGTGGAGCGTCCGGGACGGCAGGAAGCGGTCCTTCACCTGGAACGGCCGGGTCGGCGGGAGGATCGTGCCGGGCACCTACCGCGCGACCCTGACCCTCAAGGGGCCCCAGGGGGCCGCACGGACGGCGTCGACGACCCTCCGGGTCTCCACGTCGCACCTCCCGTACACGGTCCGGAACCTCATCACCGTCGCGGCGGGCAACCAGCAGGGCCTCGCGATCCGGGACGGTCACTTCGTCGTCGGCTACGACATCGGGAACGGGCAGACCCGGCTCGACGTCTACGACCGCACGGGCAAGCGGACGGCATCCCTCGGCCCCCTCCCGATCCCGCACATGGCCGAGCTCGCCTACTCCGCCACGACCGGCATGCTCTACGCGGCGACGGGAGGCGCGACCACCCCGTCGAAGGTGGTGGTCATCGACCCGCTCGACCCGCAGTGGACCGCGCAGCCGCAGACCGACCCGTCGGCGGCGATCCGCGCGACGTACGACTACTCCTCGACGCTCGGCGACAACGCGATGGTCGCGGTCGACGACGCCGCCGGCCGGCTGCTCGTGTTCTCCGGCGCGACCGGCCACTACGCCGTCAGCACCGTCGCCCTCACCGACGGCCCGGTGCCGGCCGGGACGATCATCTCCACGACGCCGATCGCGATCACGGGCGTGCCACAGGGCATCGACCTCGTCGGCGGCCAGCTCTGGATCTACACGAGCATCCCGGGTCGCCGGGTCAACCACATCGAGAAGTACGACCCCACCACGGACGCGCTCCTCCCCGCGGCCGCGACCCCCTCCGCCGACCTGTACTGGGGCGGCGAGGGCGAGGGGATGGCCACGGTCGCCGACTCCGCCGCGGGCGAGGGGCTCCCCGCCGGGGTGTACCTGGGTGCGCACGACCCGAACCGGTCCAAGCCGAACCACATCGGCGTGCTCGTCCCGGTCACCGCCCGCTGACCCGCTTCCCCACGGGTTTTGCTCACGCTTCTGGACGCGCGATCGGCGATCGCGCGTCCAGAAGCGTGAGCAAAGAGGGGGGTCAGGCGGAGGCGGGGACCTTCGCCGCCGCGGCGGCCGCGGCCCGTGCGGCGGCGGCGCTCGGCGCCTTGAGCGCGGCGGCCGCGCGGGCCTTCGCCTCGTCGAGCGTCACCGGGAGCAGCTCCGCCCGCACGTCCGCGAGCGCCGCGGGCGTCATCGAGAGGCTCTTGGCGCCCAGCCCGACGAGCACGACGGCGAGCGCGGGATCCGCCGCGGCCTCCCCGCAGATACCGACGCTCTTGCCCGCGGCGGCGCCGGCCCTGCCGACCTCCGCCACCAGCCTGAGCACCGCCGGGTGCCAGGGGTCCTGGAACGTCGCCACGGTGCCGAGCAGCCGGTCCGCGGCGAGCGTGTACTGGGTCAGGTCGTTCGTGCCGATGGACACGAAGTCGGCCGACTCCAGGATCTGCGAGGCGAGCAGCGCGGCGGACGGCACCTCCACCATCACGCCGGGGGTCGCGATGCCGAGCTCGCGTGCGAGCGCGGTGAAGTACTCGGACTCCTCCGGCTCGGACACCATCGGCGCCATCACCCAGAGGTCCGCCTCGGTCTCGGCCGCCGCCTCGGCGAGTGCGGTGAGCTGCTCCCGGAGGATGTCCTCGTGCACGCGGAGCACCCGCAGCCCCCGGAGGCCGAGGGCCGGGTTCTCCTCCTCGCTGTCGTTGAGGAACGACAGGGGCTTGTCCGCACCGGCGTCGAGCGCGCGCACGACCACCTTCTTGCCCGGGAACGCCTTCAGGACCGCGGCGTACTGCTCCTTCTGCTGCTGCACGGTCGGCGCCGACTTCGAGTCGAGGAACAGGAACTCGGTGCGGAACAGGCCCACGCCCTCCGCGCCGAGCTCGACGGCCTTCGCCGCGTCCTTCGCGCCGCCGATGTTGGCGAGCAGCTGCACCTTCGTGCCGTCGGCGAGCGCGCCCGGGGTGATCGGCGCGTTCGCCGCAGCCTTGCGCTCCTCGATCGTGCGGAGCGCGGCAGCGACGGTCTCCTCCGACGGGTCGACCTCGACCGTGCCCGCGCCCGCGTCGACGACCACGGTCTGGCCGTCGCGCAGCGTGTCGGCGTCGCTGACGCCCACGATCGCAGGGATGGAGCGGGCCCTGGCGAGGATCGCGGTGTGCGACGTCGGACCGCCGTCGCGCGTGATCAGCGCGAGGACCTTGTCGAGGTCGAGCAGCGCCGTGTCCGCCGGAGCGAGGTCGCGGGCGACGAGCACGAACGGCACGTCGGAGTCCGGCACGCCGGGCGCCGGGACGCCGGTGAGCCGGGCGATGACCCGCTGCGCGACGTCGCCGAGGTCGGCGGCGCGCTCCGCCATGTAGCCACCGAGCCCCACCAGCATGACCTGGAACTCGAGGAAGGCCTCGTGCACCGCGCGCGGCCCGGTGCGGCCGTTGCCGATCCTGGCGATCACGTCGTCGACCAGCGTCGGGTCCTCCGCCATCAGCGCCTGCGCGTCGAGCACGTTCTTCGCGTCGCCGCCCGCTCTGGCGCCCCGCTCCGTGAGCTCCGCGGCGACCTGCTGGAGCGCGCTCCTGGTGCGGGCGACCTCCGCGTCCTTGTCCGCGGGCGTCTCCGCCTCAGGAGGTTCGGGCAGCGGGTCCGGCATGCGCCGGATCGGGCCCGTCGCGAGCGCCCTGCCGACGCCGATCCCGTTCAACCGCATGCCCGTCTCCTTCGCCGTGGCCCTGTCGGACAGTCGATCAGTGTAGGACCGGGGTTGTCGAGGACAACCTCGAGACGGCCACCCGTGCGCACCCGGCTCCCACCCGCCGCTCAGCGGACGCTCGGTATCGTCCCGCCGTGAGCGACGCCGGCGAGGATCAGGGCGTCCGAGACGAGAGCGCTCCGGTGCGCGCCTCGGGTGCGCGCCCCGACGCACCGCGGCCGCAGACCGGGATCGCCGGACTCATCGAACGGATCCTCGCGCTGCGTCCCGTCCGGGTCTTCCTCCACTACGCGGGCGACAACGGGCCGCTGATCGCCTCCGGGATGACCTACCAGGCGTTCTTCGCGCTCGCAGGAGCGCTCTGGCTCGGCTTCGCGCTGCTCGGGTTCGCGCTCCAGGGGAACGCCGTGCTGCAGTCGGAGGTGTTCGGCTCGATCAACCGGTTCCTGCCCGGGCTGATCGGCTACCACGGCGTGAACGGGGCGGTCGACAGCGGATCGCTGCTCCAGAACGCCACCCTGTCGTGGTCCAGCGCGATCTCGCTCCTGGTCGTGCTGTGGACCGCCGTCGGCTTCCTCGGCACGCTGCGCACGGCGATCCGGATCATGTTCGGACTGCCCAACGAGCAGGGGAACTTTTACCTCCTGAAGCTCCGCGACCTGGCCTACACGATCGCGTTCGGGGCCGTCGTGCTGCTCACCGCCGCGATCACGGTCGCCAGCAACGCCGCCCTTGGCCTCGTGCTCGGGCTGCTCGGGCTGCCCCAGGCCGGGCTCGCGCAGCAGGTCGCCACCGCGGCCGTCGCGCTCGTGCTGCTCGCGGCGATCGACTCCGTGCTCCTCGCGGCCGCGTTCCGGATCCTGTCCGGCATCCCGGTGCCGCACCGGAGGCTGTGGGCGGGCGCCACCATCGGCGGCGCGGCGCTCGCGGTGCTGCAGACGCTCGCCTCCACCCTCCTGCACTTCGGGACGAACAACCCCGTCATCAAGGGGTTCGCGGTCCTGGTGGGGCTGCTCGTGTTCTTCAACCTCGTGTGCCAGCTCATCCTGCTGGCCGCGGCCTGGGTCGCTGTCGGCATGCTCGACGCCGGGGTCGACGCCTCGTCGCTGACCACGGCGGAGCGCGAGCAGGACGAGGCTGCCCGCCTCGAGGCCGCGCGGCGGCTCGTCGCCCGCGCGAACCGGGACGCGCTCGAGGACCGGCTGCGCGCCGCGCGAGGACTCGCCCGGTGGCGGCTCTCCCGGGAGCTGCAGCGCGAGGTGCGGGCGGAGGCGCGGCGGCGCGAGGAGGTGCCGTCGACCTCCGAGTACCGGCGGGCCCAGCGCCGCACCGGCGACCCGGACCCCGACGAGCGCCAGGTGCAGCGGGCGGCGGATTGACCGGGTGGCGGCCCGCCTAGGCTGGACGGCATGGCGCAGCAGACCTTGCGACTCGCGACGGTGAACGTCAACGGCGTCCGTGCCGCCTTCCGCAAGGGCATGGGCGCGTGGCTCGACGGACGCGGGGTCGACATCCTGGCGCTGCAGGAGGTGCGCGCCTCCACCGACGACCTGGAGCAGCTGCTCGGCCCGGAGTGGAACGTGCTGCACGACGCCGCGACGGCGAAGGGCCGCGCGGGCGTCGCCATCGCGTCGAGGGGCAAGGCGGACATCCACCGCGTCACCATCGGGGACGAGGAGTTCGACACCGCGGGCCGGTGGCTCGAGGCCGACTACGCCGTCGGGGACGAGATCCTGACCGTCGTGTCCGCCTACGTCCACTCAGGCGAGGCGGGCACCCCGAAGCAGGACGACAAGTACCGCTTCCTCACGAGCATGGAGGCGCGGATGCCGGAGCTCGTCGCGCACAACCCGCTCGCGGTCATCGTCGGCGACCTGAACGTCGCCCACCGCACGCTCGACATCAAGAACTGGAAGGGCAACCTGAAGAACGCGGGCTTCCTCCCGGAGGAGCGGGCCTACTGGGACCGGTTCGTCGGCGCCGAGGGCGAGGCGGACTACAACGCGGGCGCCGGGCTCGGCTGGGTCGACGTCGGGCGGCGCGCCGCCGGCGAGGTCGCCGGGCCGTACACCTGGTGGTCGTGGCGCGGCCAGACCTTCGCGAACGACGCGGGGTGGCGCATCGACTACCACCTCGCCTCGCCTGGGCTCGCCGAGCGGGTCGTCGCGTGCACGGTGGACCGGGCGGCGACCCGGGACGAGCGATGGTCGGACCACACGCCCGTGGTCGTCGACTACCGCATCGGCTGAACGCCGCCCCCTCCCGCATCCCCTGATCTCCGACGAAAGCGCCCAATGAGCGACAAGCCCCGGATCTTCTCCGGCATCCAGCCCTCCGCCGACTCCCTCCACATCGGCAACTACATCGGCGCCCTGCTGCAGTGGAAGGCGATGCAGGACGACTTCGACGCGATCTTCTGCATCGTCGACCTGCACGCGATCACCGTGCCGCAGGACCCCAAGGCGCTCCGCGACGCGACCCGCACGCTCGCCGTGCAGTACATTGCCGCCGGGATCGACCCGGAGCGCTCCACGATGTTCGTGCAGTCGCAGGTGCCCGCCCACGCGCAGCTCGCGTGGATCCTGAACGGGATCACGGGGTTCGGCGAGGCGGGCCGGATGACGCAGTTCAAGGACAAGTCGGCGCGGCAGGGCGCGGACGCGGCGAGCGTCGGCCTGTTCACTTACCCGGTGCTGATGGCCGCGGACATCCTCCTGTACGACGCCGAGTTCGTGCCCGTCGGCGACGACCAGAAGCAGCACGTCGAGCTCGCCCGCGACCTCGCGCAGCGGTTCAACAGCCGCTTCGGGCGCACGTTCACCGTGCCGCAGCCGCAGATCCAGAAGGAGACCGCGCGGATCTACGACCTGCAGACGCCCACCGCGAAGATGAGCAAGTCCGCGGCGACCGACTCCGGCATCGTCTGGATGCTCGACGAGCCGACGGCGATCGCGAAGAAGATCCGATCCGCCGTGACCGACACCGGCAGGGAGGTGCGGTTCGACCGCGGCGAGAAGCCCGGGGTCTCCAACCTCCTGGCGATCCTGTCCGCGTTCCGCGGCGAGCCGATCGCGGCGCTCGAGGCGGAGTACGAGGGCCGCGGCTACGGCGACTTCAAGCGCGACGTCGCCGACGCGGTCGTCGCCGCGTTCGCGCCCATCCGGGAGCGCACGCTCGAGCTGCAGGCCGACCCGGCCGAGGTCGACCGGATCCTGACGCGCAGCGCGGAACGCGCCCATGGGCTCGCCGCCGCGAAGCTCGCCGAGATCCACGAGAAGGTCGGCCTCTACCCGTCCCTCTGACCCCGTTTCGTCGTTCAGGAGATCCGGGCCCCCCGCGCGAGAAACTCCTGAACGACGAGGATTGCGAGCGCTGAGCACATGACCTCCACGGCCGACATCGCGATCATCGGCGGCGGCATCGCCGGGCTGTCGCTCGCCGCGGCGATCGGGGGCCGCGCCTCCGTCGTCGTGCTCGAGGCGGAGTCGCGGCTGTTCCACCACACCTCGAGCCGCTCCGCCGAGCAGATGCAGCCGACCTACGGTCCGGCGCCCGTGCGCGCGCTCACCACCGCGTCGATCCCGATGGTCGACCGCCGGGCCGAGCGCGCGGGCGCCTCCGTGTACACGCCCCGCCCGCTGCTCTGGCTGCACTACGACGAGGGCCCTTCGCACTTCGAGGACCTGCTCGCCACCGTGCCCGGCCTCGCACGGATCGGGGCGGACGAAGCCGTGCGCCGGCTCCCGGCCCTCCGTCGGGAGCCGCTCGTCGACGCGGGCATCGACATGAGCGCCGTCGAGGTCGACGTCCCGGTGCTGCTCTCCTGGTACCTGTCAGACGCGGTGGAGGCCGGCGCGGTCGTGCGCACCGACGCGCAGGTCACCGCGGCCCAGCGGGTCGGCGACGTCTGGCGGCTCACCGCGGGGTCCGACACCGTCGAAGCACCCGTGATCGTCGACGCGGCGGGCGCCTGGGTGGACGCGGTGGCGCGCACCGCAGGCGTGCGACCGCGCGGGCTGACGCCCAAGCGACGGACCGTCGCCGTCGCGCGCTCGGCCCGCCCCATCGACCCGACGTGGCCGATGGCGTCCGACGTCGCCGATCGCTTCTACTTCCGGCCGCGTGGGGAGGCGATGCTCGCCTGCGCGCTCGAGGACGAGGTGAGCGAACCGGAGGACGCGCAGCCGAGACCCGACGTCGTCGAGACGATCCTCGAGCGGGTGAACGCGGTCACGGATCTCGGGCTGGCCGCGCCGCAGACCACCTGGACCGGACTGCGCACCCTCGCCCGCGACGCCGTGCCCGTCGTCGGGTTCGACGACGAGGCGCCCGGGTTCTACTGGCTCGCGGGGCAGGGCGGCTACGGCATCCAGACCTCGGCGGCCCTCGCGCAGCTCGTCGCGGCCGACCTCCTCGGCGCACCCCACGCCGTCGCGGGGCTCGAGGGCGTCCAGGAGGCGCTGTCCCCCGCACGGTTCTCCTCCTGACGAGGAGGCTCCGGAGGAGCGACCCCTGCGCCCGGGCCCGAGAGGAGCCCGCACCGGCGGTATGATCCGCCCAAGCAACAACGTGCTCCGGGGTCGGTGGAAGTCCGAACCGGCGGTCAAAGTCCGCGAACCCGTTCCGCCCGCGAGGGCGGTGCGGGCCGATCCGGTGGAACTCCGGAACCGACAGTCACAGTCTGGATGGGAGAAGCACGAGGGTGGTCCGCGCGCGGCCGCCCCGCGGCGACGTCCCGCGACCCCCGGAGCACCCGGACGAGGACAGGGACACGTGGTCACCGCGGAGACGGCAGCGCCGGGCACGGACGCGCACGTCGTGCGCGCCATGCGGCGCGCGCTCGAGCTGGCCGCGACGGGCCCCGCGGGCGGTCTCAACCCGCAGGTCGGCTGCGTGCTGCTCGGACCGGACGGGTCGCTCCTCGCCGAGGGCGTGCACCGCGGGGCCGGCTCGCCGCACGCCGAGGCGGACGCGCTCAGCCGCGTGCCGCCCGGCGCCGCAGTCGGCGCCACGGCCGTCGTCACGCTCGAGCCGTGCGACCACACCGGGCGCACCGGCCCGTGCTCGACCGCGCTGATCGACGCCGGGGTCGCCCGCGTGGTGTTCGCGCAGCCCGACCCGAACCCCCTCGCCGCGGGCGGCGCCGCGCGCCTCCGCGCGGCAGGCGTCCGCGTGGACGCGGGCGTGCTGGCCGACGAGGCGGAGGCGCTCAACGAGCGCTGGTCGGCCTCCCTCCGCCTCGGGCGCCCGTGGGTGACCGCGAAGTGGGCGGCGAGTCTCGACGGCCGCATCGCCGCCGCGGACGGCACGAGCCGCTGGATCACCGGGGCCGAGGCGCGTGCGGATGCGCACCGGCGACGGGCGGCGCACGGCGCGATCCTGGTCGGCACCGGCACGGCGCTCGCGGACGACCCGGCGCTCACCGCCAGGGACGGCGAGCGCCTCCTGCCGCACCAGCCGATCCCCGTCGTCCTCGGGCTCAGGGACCTCGCGCCGGGCGCGGCGCTGCACGATCACCCGCGTCCGGTCCTCCGCGTCCCGTCCCGCGATCCGCGCGCCGCGGTCGCGGCTGTCGCGGACGCCGGGGCGTCGAGCGTGTTCGTGGAGGGGGGCCCGACCGTCGTCTCGGCCTTCCTCGCCGCCGGCCTCGTCGACGAGGTGCTCGTGTACCTCGCGCCGACCCTGCTCGGCGGCGACCGGCTCGCGACCGGGGACATCGGCGTCCCCACCATCGCCGCGCAGCGCCGGCTGGCGCTCCGTGAGGTGCATCGACTCGGCGACGACCTCCTCGTCGTCGCCCGTCCCGAAGGCGCTCCTGGATCCGGGGGGCTGCACACCTCCCCGGATCCAGGTACACCTTCGACCCGACCCACGGAGGGGGACTAGATGTTCACCGGGATCATCGAGGAACGCGGCCGCATCACCGGCTGGGAGCGAACCGCCGACGGCGGCGCCCGTCTGACGATCGACGCGCCCGTCACCACGGAGGACGTGCATCACGGCGACTCGATCGCCGTGAGCGGCGTCTGCCTCACCGTCGTCGCGTTCGGCGACGGGCGCTTCACCGCGGACGTGATGGGGCAGACCCTCGCGGTGACCGCGGTCGGCGACCTCCACGAGGGGGACGAGGTGAACCTCGAGCGCGCCGCTCGGGTCGGCGACCGGCTCGGCGGCCACATCGTGCAGGGGCACGTCGACGGCGTCGGCGAGGTGCTCGAGGTGCGCGACGAGGGCTCCTGGCGCGTCCTGCGGTTCTCGCTGCCCGCCGACCTCGCCCCGCTCGTCGTCGACAAGGGCTCGATCGCGGTCGCCGGCACCTCGCTCACGGTCTCGGCGGTCGGCGACACCTGGTTCGAGGTGAGCCTGATCCCGGAGACGCTGACCGCGACGACGCTCGGCGGGATGGGCGTCGGCGCCCGGGCCAACCTCGAGACGGACGTGCTCGCCCGCCACGTCGCGCGCATGCTGGCGCTCGCGCCGGCGAAGGAAGGGGTGGCGTGATGCCGCTGGCACCGGTGGAGGAGGTCGTCGCCGCGCTGCGCGACGGCCGGGTCGTCATCGTCGCGGACGACGAGGGCCGCGAGAACGAGGGCGACGCGATCGTCGCGGCGGTGCACGCGACGCCGGAGTCGATCGCGTGGATCGTGAACCACTCCTCCGGGTTCATCTGCGCCCCGATGACGAACGCGATCGCGGATCGGCTCGAGCTGCCGCTCATGGTGCGGGACAACCAGGACCCGCGCGGCACCGCCTACACGGTCAGCGTCGACGCCGCCGACCGCATCGCGACCGGGATCAGCGCGGCCGACCGGGCGCACACCCTGAACGTGCTCGCCGAGCCGGACGCGACCCCCGCGGTCGTCACCAGGCCGGGCCACGTGCTGCCGCTCCGCGCGGTGGACGGCGGCGTGCGGCAGCGCGGCGGTCACACCGAGGCCGCCGTCGACCTCATGAAGCTCGCCGGCCTGCCGCCGGTCGCCGCGATCTGCGAGATCGCGTCCCCCGACGGCACCATGACCCGGCTCCCTGGCCTGCTCGAGCTCGGGCGGCGGGAGGGGGTCCTCGTCACGACCGTCGCGGCGATCCGCGAGCACCTCGACGCCCACCCGGACGCCTGCGCGAGCGCGGGCATCACCACCCCTGGCGTCGCGCCGCGGGTCCGGTTCGAGGTGGAGACGAACCTCCGGACCGCGCACGGCGTGTTCCGGACGCGGGCGTACCGCGACCTGCTGACCGGCGACGAGCACCTCGCGCTCGTCGCGGACGGGGACGGCACGACACCGCCGCTCGTGCGGGTCCACTCGGAGTGCCTCACGGGTGAGGCGTTCGGGTCGGTGCAGTGCGAGTGCGGCCCGCAGCTCGACGCGGCGCTGGATCGGGTGCAGCGCGAGGGCGGCGCGGTCGTCTACCTCCGTGGGCAGGAGGGGCGCGGCATCGGGCTCATCGACAAGCTCCGGGCCTACAGGCTGCAGGAGGACGGGCTCGACACCCTCGACGCGAACCTCGCGCTGGGGCTGCCCGTCGATGCGCGCGAGTACGGCGCGGCGGCCGCGATCCTCGCGGATCTCGGGTTCGACCGGCTGCGCCTGTTGACGAACAACCCCGACAAGATCGCGCAGCTGGAGGCGCACGGGGTCCGGGTCGCCCGGCGGGAGGCGCTGGTCGTGGGCGTCGGCGCCGCGAACCAGGGCTACCTCGACACGAAGCGCGAGCGGATGGGGCACCTGATCGACCGCCAGAGGGCGGTCGGCGACACGGAGCGGAGGGCCGGATGAGCGGCGAGGGAAGGCCGAGCGGGCAGCGCATCGACGGCACGGGGCTGACGGTCGCGATCGTGCACGGCACCTGGCACCGGGAGATCGCGGAGGGCCTGCTCGCGGGCGCCCGCCGCGTGCTCGCCGAGTCCGGCGCGACCACGATCGAGCACCCGGTCCCCGGCAGCTTCGAGCTGCCGGTCGTCGCGAAGGCGGCGCTCGAGGCCGGTGCGGACGCGGCGGTGGCGCTCGGCGTCATCATCCGCGGCGGCACCCCGCACTTCGAGTACGTCTCGAGTGCGGCGACGGACGGGCTCACGCGCGTCGCGCTCGACACCGGCAAGCCGGTCGGGTTCGGCGTGCTCACCCTCGACGACGAGCAGCAGGGTCTCGACCGGGCGGGCCTCCCGGGCTCGAAGGAGGACAAGGGTGCGGAGGCGGCGGAGGCCGCGCTGCGGACGGCGCTCACCCTTCGCGCGATCCGCTCCGCCACCGGACCCCCCCCCGCTTCACGGATGTGGGCGAGCGCCATTCCCGGTTAAGCGGCGGGGAGGGCTGCGCGCCCTCGTGCTCGACGGAGCGCGCCGCCGCCCCGGCGGCCGCCCGCATCGCCGCCGCCCGGTCGAGCCCGGCCGCCAGTGCCGCGGCCAGCGCGCCGCAGTAGGTGTCGCCCGCCCCGGTCGTGTCCACGACGCGGTCGACGCGGTCCGCGGGTGCGGTGAGCTCGCCCCAGCTCGAGCCGTGCTCGCCGCGGGTCACGAGCAGCGACGCGGGACGGCCACCCGCCGCGGCCAGCAGCTCCCCCTCCGTCTCGTTCGCCACCACCGGATCGGCGCCGGCGAGCACCTCCGCAGGCAGATCCGCGTAGGGCGCGACGTTCAGCACCACCCGGGCCCCGGCCGCGACCGCGCGACGCACCGCGGCGCCGACGACGCCCAGGTCGACCTCGAGCTGCAGCAGCAGCAGGTCCCCCGCGGCGATGCCGTCGAGCACCGCCAGGTCGGCCTCCCCGACGGCCGCGTTCGCGCCCGGCGAGACGATGATGGTGTTCTCGCCGTCGTCCGCGACCGCGATGAACGCGCGCCCGGTCGGCCCCGACACCGTGCGCAGGGCGGTCACGTCGATCCCGAACGCCGCGAGCCGCTCGCGGTAGGCGCGTCCCTCCGCGTCGTCGCCGACGGCACCGATCATGCGGACCCGCGCACCGGCCACCGCGGCCGCCACCGCCTGGTTCGCGCCCTTGCCGCCGAACGCCGTCACGGGATCGCCGCCGATCAGCGTCTCACCGGGCTCGGGATGCCGCTGCACCCGCACGACCACGTCGACGTTCAACGATCCCAGCACCCAGACGTCCGCCACGGGACCATCGTGGCAGGCGAGGTCAGATCGGCACGGTCAGGTGGGCCTGCACCCGCTGCCGGACCAGCGCCGCCATCGGCGTGGACCCGCCGTCGAGCAGCCACTGGAGCTGCAGCCCGTCCATGAGCGCGACCAGCTCGCGCGCCGCGTCCTCCGGCGCCACCCCGTCCAGCAGGACCCCCTCCTGCCCGGCGTCGCCGTAGGCGTCCCGCATCGCGGTCAGGGTGCGGCGGTAGCGCTCCACGAAGAAGCCGTGCGCCGGGTGGTCCTGCGCGGTCGCCTCCGCGGAGAGGACGCAGTACAGCTCGACGATCCCCCGCCGCGTCTCGTTGTGCGCGGCGAGGGCGACGATCCGGCGCAAGCGGTCGAGGCCGGAGGCGTCCGGCGCGAGGAACCGTTCGGCGTCCTGCTCGTCCCGATGCTCGAGCACCGCGATGAGCAGCGCCTCCTTCGTCGGGAAGTGGTGCAGCAGGCCGGGATGGGAGATCCCGCACCGGGCGGCGATCTCACGGAGGGAGGAGCCCCGGTACCCGACCTCGCCGAACAGCGCGGTCGCGCGGTCGATGATCTCCGCCCGCTTGGCCCGGCCCTTCGCGTAGCCGCGATCCGATGCGATGCTCATGGCTCGTCCTCCGTCGACTCGCACGAGTGTCCCACGCAGACCCCGACCGAGCGGTCGGTTTTGCGGCTAGCGTTGCCGGAGACCCCATCCCCACGCGCGCCGAGGCGCGGATCGGAGCAGCACCCGTGACCACCACCGCAGCGCTCGACGTCGCCGAGGTCCTCGCCCGGCTGACCCTCGAGGAGAAGGCGTCCCTGCTCGACGGCTCCGACTTCTGGCACACGCAGGGCGTCGAGCGGCTCGGGGTGCCGCCCGTGATGGTGACCGACGGACCGCACGGTCTGCGCAAGCAGGCGGCAGCGGCGGATCACGTCGGGCTGAACGACAGCGTGCCCGCGACCTGCTTCCCGCCCGCCGCCGGCCTCGTCTCCTCCTGGGACCCGGAGCTGCTGCGCCGCGTCGGCGCCGCGCTCGGCGACGAGTGCCGCGCGGAGCGGGTGGCCGTGCTGCTCGGCCCCGGGGTGAACATGAAGCGCTCACCCCTGAACGGGCGCAACTTCGAGTACTTCTCCGAGGACCCGCTGCTCGCGGGTGCGCTCGCCGCCGGGCTCGTCGAGGGCGTCCAGTCGCGCGGCGTCGGCACCTCGCTCAAGCACTTCGCCGCGAACAACCAGGAGACCGACCGGATGACGGTCGACGCGGAGGTGGACGAGCGCACCCTGCGCGAGATCTACCTCCCGGCGTTCGAGCGGGTCGTGCGGCAGGCCCGCCCGTGGACGGTCATGTGCTCCTACAACCGCCTGAACGGCACGTACGCCTCCGAGCACCCGTGGCTGCTCACCGGGGTGCTGCGGGAGGAGTGGGGCTTCGACGGCCTCGTGGTCAGCGACTGGGGCGCCGTGAACGTGCGCGAGGACGGCGTCGCCGCCGGCCTCGACCTCGAGATGCCCTCCTCCGGGGGTGCGGGGACCCGCCGGATCCTCGAGGCCGTCGCGGACGGTCGGCTCGCCGAGCAGGACGTGGACCGCGCCGCGCGACGCGTCCTCGAGCTCGTCGCGAAGGCCCAGCCCGCCCTCGCGGAGGACGCGGAGCCGTTCGACGTCGACGCGCACCACGCACTCGCGCGCGAAGCCGCGACGAGGTCGGCGGTGCTGCTGCGGAACGACGGCGGCATCCTCCCGCTCGCGCCTACCGGCGGGACGATCGCGGTGATCGGCGAGTTCGCCCGCACCCCGAGGTACCAGGGCGCCGGATCGTCCCAGGTCAACCCGACCAGGCTCGACACCCCGCTCGACGCGCTGCGGGCCGCGCTGCCGGACCGGGAGGTGGTGTTCGCACCCGGGTTCGAGATCGACGCGGAGGAGGCCGACGCCGAGCTCGTCGCCGAGGCCGTCGCGGTCGCGAAGGACGCGGAGGTGGTCGTGGTGTTCCTCGGCCTCCCCGCCGCCGCGGAGTCCGAGGGCTACGACCGCACGACCATGGATCTCCCTGCCCAGCAGACCGCGCTCATCCGTCAGGTCGCCGACGCCAACCCCGAGGTCGTCGTCGTGCTCGCGAACGGCTCGGTGGTCACGCTCGACCCGTGGCAGGGCCGTGCGCGGGCGCTGATCGAGGGCTGGCTGCTCGGCCAGGCGGGCGGCACGGCGATCGCCGATCTGCTCACCGGCGCGGAGGCCCCCTCCGGGCGTCTCGGCGAGACGATCCCGGTCCGCTACGCGGACAACCCGACGATCGGCAACTTCCCGGGCGAGGCCGGCACCGTCCGGTACGGCGAGGGCCTGCTGATCGGCTACCGCTGGTACGACGCGCATCGCCTCCCCGTCGCGTACCCGTTCGGGCACGGTCTCACCTACACGACGTTCGGCTACACGGACCTCGATGTCGAGGTGATCGAGGACGGCGCGGAGCCGCGCGTCGCCGTCTCCGTCACCCTCACGAACACCGGTGCCCGCGCCGGCATCGAGACGGTCCAGGTGTACGTGTCCGACGCGGAGGCGAGCGTGTACCGGCCGGAGCAGGAGCTGCGCGGCTTCGCGCGGGTCGACCTGGAACCGGGCGCATCCGAGACGGTCCGCATCGAGCTCGACGCCAGGGCGTTCGCGTTCTGGGACGTCGCTCGCGGGCGCTTCGTGGTGGAGGGAGGCGCGTTCGGCATCCGGGTGGGCGCGTCGAGTCGCGACCTGCGCCTCCACGCGGTCGTCCGGCTCGACGGCGAGGCGCTCGAGCCGCCCGTCCGGGCCGACGCCACCGTCGACCAGCTCCTCGCGCACCCGCGGGCCGCCGAGTGGGTCCGCGAGCGCGTGGCCGGCCACCCGTTCGAGGCGATGCTGTTCGACCCGCAGCACGGGGCGATGATGCGGGCGATCCCGCTCGTGCGGCTCGCGCGCTTCCCGGGCTCCCCCGTGTCGGAGGCCGAGGTGCGCGAGGCGCTCGCCCGCTTCGACGCGAGCTGACGGAAACGACCCCGACGCCCTTCGTCGTTCAGGAGAATTCGGCGCCCGGCGCGGATTTCTCCTGATCGACGAAGGATGCCTACGGAGCTTCCCGGCGGTCCCCGCCGACCGCGGGCGCGCTCGATTCGCGGATCACGAGCTCGGGCTGCAGCACGATCCGGCTGCGCTCGCTCACCCCGTCGATCTCCGCCAGGAGCAGGTCGACGGCGACGGCCCCCATGCGGTCGCGCGGCTGCCGCACCGAAGTGATCGGCACCCCTGCGGAGGCCGCGAACTCGATGTCGTCGTAGCCGACGATCGCGAGGTCGTCCGGCACCCGCCGGCCGCCGAGCAGCCCCACCGCCTGGAGCACGCCGAGCGCGATGAGGTCGTTCGAGGCGAACACCGCGTCCGGCGGCGAGTCCATCGCGAGCACCTCCCGGCCGGCCTCGACCCCGTGCCGGACCGTGAGCGCGCCGACCGGCAGCACGTCGAGCACCGCTCCCGGCACCGCCGCGACCGCCTCCCTGGCGCCCCGGAGGCGGTCCCGCACCTGTTCGAGGTCGAGCGGGCCTCCGACGAACAGGATCCGGCGTCGACCGCCGTCGAGCAGGTGCTGCACGGCGATCCGACCACCCGCGACGTCGTCCACCGACACCGAGGAGAAGCCCGGCGTCGCAGCCATGCGGTCCACGAGCACCGAGGGCGTGCCGCGGTCCCGGAGCCGCTCCAGCCGCGCGGTCACGTCGTCGACGGGCGAGATGAGCACACCCCGGACGCGCTGCTCCTCGAAGAGATCGAGCCCCGCGGCCTCACGCACCGGCTGCTCGTCGCTGTTCGCGATGAGCACTGCGAGCCCGGACTCGGCGGCCCGCTCCTCCGCCGCCCTGACGAGGTCGGTGAAGAACGGGTTGCTCACGTCGAGCACGACGAAGCCGATGCAGCGGGACGTGCCCGCCCGCAGCTGCCGCGCCGCGTCGTTGCGCACGAATCCGAGCGCGACGATCGCGCGGTGCACGCGCTCAGCGGTCTCGGCCGCGACCTTCGTCGGGCTGTTCAGCACGTTGGAGACCGTGCCGACGGAGACGCCCGCGCGGGCGGCCACGTCCTTCACGCTCACGCTCATCGGGGCCTCCGGCTGCTCAGCCGAATCGTAATGAGCACCAGGAGGTCCCAGACTCCTTCCGAACGGAATGAGGTGCCATGCCCCGCGTGTGCTTCCAGCTGCAGGTGAAGCCGGCCCGGATCGACGAGTACGTCGAGCGGCATCGGGCGGTCTGGCCGACGATGCTCCGCGCGATCGAGGCCTCGGGCCGTCGCAACTACTCGCTGTTCCTCCGTCCCGACGGTCTGCTCATCGGGTACTACGAGACGGACGACGACGCGGCGTCCGCGAAGGCACTCGCGGACAACCCGTACACCGCGGAGTGGGAGGCGCAGGCGGCGGGCTTCTTCGAAGCGCTGCCCGGCGCGCGCCCGGACCAGGGCGCTCCGCAGCTGACCGAGGTGTTCCACCTGGAGGACCAGCTTGCCGCGCTCGGCTGAGCGGCTCAACGCACCCGGACGGTCGATCTCCGGACGACGAGCTCCGGGTCCAGCAACACGTGCTCCGGAGGCGCGGCGGTCAGCCGCTCGTTCTCCAGGAGGCGTACCGCCATCGCGCCCATGACACCCGCCGGCTGACGGACCGTCGTCACCGGCACGACCGCGGTCCTCGCGAGGTCGATGTCGTCGTACCCGACCACCGCGACTTCCTCCGGCACCGCGACTCCCGCGCTCACGAGCACGTTGAGGATCCCGATCGCCACGAGGTCGTTGCCCGCGATCACAGCATCGACCGCGTCCGCGCCGCCGCGCCTCCGGAGGACGTCCTGCGCCGCCGCGATGCCGTCCTCGATCGAGGTGTCGAACGTCTCGAACACCTCGAGCACGGCTCCCCCGTGCAGGCAGTCCTGGATCCCGGCGAGTCGCTGCTGCAGCGCCTCGAGCGCCATCGGTCCACCTGCGAACAGCAGCCGACGCCGTCCTTGCTCCATGAGGTGCGACGCCGCGAGACCGGCACCCGCCCGGTTGTCGACAGAGATCGACGAGAACGTCTGCTGACCGAGGCTGACATCCATCGTGACAATCGGCATGCCCCGACGGTGGAGCAGCTGCCCGGTCGGTCGCGAGAGCGCCTCCGGATCCATCATGTGGACGACCACGCCGCGGGCACGCTGGCGGTAGAACGCTTCGAGGTAGCGGTCCTCGCGGGCGGCGTCACCGTGCGAGTTCCCGAGGAGCACGATCCCGCCCGTCTCGACTGCCTCAGCCTCGGCGCCACGTGCGACCTCGATGAAGAACGGGTTGTGCGCCTCGGACACGATCAGACCGATGACGTTGCTCGTCCCGGCTCGGAGGGTGCGGGCGACGTCGTCGCGTACGAAGCCAAGCTCGGCGACCGCCTTCTGGACCCGTTCGACGAACTCCGGCGCAACGCTCTCGCGTCCGTTCAGCACGTTGGACACCGTCCCGACGGAGACGCCCGCGTGCCGAGCGACATCCTTCACCCCGACCATCCGGGACCTCCTCCGTCTGCACGTTGCGCTGTTCCGTGCAGCATGTCATGATCATGAATCGATTCATAATGAATCGATTCACACTATGGCGAGGAAGCCATTGGCTCCTGCAAGCCGTCGAGGCCCGTAGCACCGGAGGAACAACGATGAAGTTTTCCCGACCTTCCACGCGACGCCTGCTCGGCGTCGCCGCAGCGGCGGTCGCCACAGCGCTAGCGCTCACCTCCTGCTCGTCCGGCGGCGGCGCCCAGCAGTCCGCCGACGCGAAGCAGACGATCACCTGGTGGTCCTGGAACCCCGATAACCACAGCGACGCGCAGTGGATCACCGCGTTCGAGAAGGACCACCCGAATATCACGGTGAAGCACCGCTTCATCCAGTACAGCGACTACGTGAACGCGGTGCGGCTCGCTGCGACGACCAGCTCCGGCCCCGACGTCTTCGGGCTGCAGGTCGGCGCGCTCACGAACCAGTTCGCGCCGCTGACGGTCGATCTGGCTCCGCTCGCCGCCAAAGGCATCGGTGCCGACTGGAAGAACAAGCTGAACGCCAGCGAGCAGCTCGTCGCCGACGGGAAGCAGGTGGGCCTGCCCTGGATGGTGACCGGCGGAGGGCTCATCTGGTACAACAAGGGCCTTCTCGCGAAGGCCGGCGTCAGCGCTCCGCCGACGACGCTCGACGAGTGGCTCGTGGACTGCAAGAAGGTCACAGCGATCGGGAAGACCTGCTTCGTCCAAGGTGCCAAGGACGACTGGATCAACCTCGACATGTATCAGTCGATCGTCAATGAGCTCGCCCCCGCGGCCTTCTATGACGCGATCAAGGGAACAGGGTCGGTCAAGTTCGACTCGGCCGACTTCGTGAAGGCGTTCGATGTCTGGAAGAGCCTCTTCTCGAACGGGATCATGCAGAAAGGTGCGCTCGCGCAAACGCAGTACCCGGACGCCAACGACGCGTTCCACAAGGGGAACGCAGCGTTCATCCTGAACGGCACCTGGCAGGACGGCGACATGAGCAAGGCGAACCTGGCCACGCAGGCGCAGACCTACGGGGACGCGGTGAAGTCGGAGGTATTCCTCCCGGCGGCGTTCCCCGACGTGGTCGGCGGCGCGAAAGAGACCGGCCGACTCTTCGGCGGCCCTGACGTGGGCTGGGCGATCTCGGCCAAGAGCTCCCACCAGGCTGCGGCATTCACGTTCGTCCAGTGGCTGACGGCGAGCACGACCGCTCAGACGATCATGGGGAAGTCTCTCGCCGGCCAGCCCGCGCTCAAATCGGTACCGGTCGACGACAGCGACGTCGTGAACGACGCGGGCAAAGCGGCGCTCGCCAGCCAGGCGTCGCAGCTGTCGAACCTCATCGGCGCTCGACAGATCCCGAGCGCTGACGTCCAGTCCGCGCTCGGCCAGGCCCTGTCCTCGGTCGCCTCCGGCCAGATGACCTCGGCTGCGGCGGCGAACTCCGTCCAGGCCGCGATCGACTCCGCGAAGTAGCAGGAAGGGAGGGGTGGAGGCGGTGAGCGTCGCCTCCACCCCAGATCCGATGAGTACGACGAACACGATGTCCACGACAGCGGCTCCGCCGCACCAGCCGCCACCGGGCGCGACGCCACGGCGATCGCGATCCTCGAGCCGGACCGAGCCGGTGACGGTCGGGCAGTCCCCCCTCGTCCCGTGGCTCTACATCCTCCCCGCGCTGATCCTCATTGTCGGGATCATCTACGTCGGGATCGGCTACACGGGCTGGGTCAGCACGCTCGACTGGAACGGGATCGATCCGACGACCCGATCCGTCGGCATCGGGAACTACGTGGAGCTGGTCGGCGACCCGGTGTTCTGGGCCGCGATCGGGCACTTCGTCGTCTTCGCGATCGTCACGATCCTCGTCCAGATGGCGCTCGGCCTCCTCATGGCGATCCTGCTCGGCGGGAACGCGGTGCTCGGCCGTCCGGTGTACAAGGTGCTGCTCTTCATCCCGGTCGTCCTCGCTCCCGCCGCCGTCGCCACGGCGTTCCGCAGCATCATGAGCCCGGACGGCGCGCTGAACGACCTGCTCGGAGCGGTCGGTATCCCGGCCGGCAGCATCGCGTGGCTCGCAGACCCTCACATCGCGGTGTACTCGCTCGCCGCGATCAACATCTGGCAGTGGACGGGACTCAGCTTCCTGCTCTACCAGGCCGCGCTCTCCCAGATCGACCAGAACCTCTTCGAGGCCTCGGCGATCGACGGTGCGACGGGATGGCAGACATTTTGGTACGTGCTCCTGCCCCAGCTCAGCGGCACGCACGCGACACTCGCGCTCACCGGGGTCATCGGCGCGCTGAAGACGTTCGACATCGTCTACCTGACGACGGGAGGCGGACCCGGCCACGCGACCGAGTTCGTGACGACGTACATCTACAGCGAGGTCGTCGAGCAGTTCCACGCGGGCTACTCCGCCGCGCTCTCGATCGTGCTGCTTGTCCTCGCGCTGCTCCTCACCGCAGTGCAGATCCGCGTCTACCACTTCGGGGAGGACTGACCGATGCTCGTGCGCCCCACGCTCCTCACGCGGATCCTCGCGCAGCTCGTCGCGACCGTCGTCGTGATCCCCTTCGCCCTCGTGCTGATCGCGATCCTGGCCACCTCGTTCGGCGGCGCTGGATTCGCCGCCAATTACGCCGCGGTGCTGACGCAGACGCCGTTTCTGCAATCGACGTTCAACAGCGCCGTCATCTCGCTCGGGGTCATCGCGCTGGTCTTTGTCTGCACCATGCTCGCCGGCTACGCCTTCGCGAAGATGCGCTTCCGGGGAAAGCGCCTGGTCTTCAACGCGATCCTGGTCGGGCTCGTCCTGCCGACGATCGCTCTAATCGTGCCGCTGTTCATCATGGTTCAGCGACTCGACCTGTTCAACAACTACCTGGCGGTCATCGTGCCGCTCGCGACGACGATCATCCCGTTCACGCTGCTGCTGACCAGGAACTCGCTGGCGAACATCCCGGACGAGGTGCTCGAAGCGGCACGACTCGACGGGTGCTCGAGCTTTGGATCGCTCGTCCGGATCGTGCTCCCGCTTTCCCGCCCGATCACGGCGGTGATCATCGTGTGGGCATTCCTGCAGGGCTGGAACGAATTCTTCCTGCCGCTCCTCTTCTTCCAGGACCCGTCGCTCTCGACCGTGACGACGATCCCGCTCTACTTCACGAGCACGTACGGATCGGACCAGCCGAAGATCTTCGCCGCCCTGGTCCTCATCTGCCTTCCAGTCGTCATCGCCTACCTGGGCCTGCAAAAGTTCTTCGAACGAGGGTTGTCCGCCGGTGCCATCAAGTGACGAGGCGGTGCAGCGCCCGAAGGTGCTCGCCTACTACTTCCCGAGCTGGCACGAGGACACAAGGAACGCCGACTGGTTCGGCGAAGGCTGGACCGAGTGGCGTCTGGTCGCGGAGGCGTCGCCGCGATTCCCCGGGCACCGCCAGCCCCGAGTCCCGGTGCACGGACCGTTCGACGAGGCGACGGCGGACCACTCCGCGTGGCAGATCGATCTCGCGTCGGACCACGGCGTCGACGGCTTCTTGATCGACTTCTACTGGTACGACGACGGCCCGTACCTGCAGCGCGCGCTCGACGAGGGCCTGCTGGCAGCTCCGAACATCGACCGCATCGAGTTCGCGCTCATGTGGGCGAACCACGACCTCGTGAACATCTTCCCGTCCACCTCCGGCACCAGGACACCACCGATGCTGCGCTCCGGCCGGGTCGGACGGCCCGCCTTCGACGCGTTCACCGAGCACGTCGTCGGGCGGTACTTCACCCATCCGAGCTACCTCACTGTCGACGGTCGTCCGTGGTTGTCGGTGTACGAGATCGGCAACCTCGTCGAAGGACTCGGCGGTGTCGAACAGACCCGCGACGCCCTCGCGTCGCTCGAGCAGGCAGCGCTGGACGCGGGGTTCCCCGGTGTACACCTCGATGCGGTCGTGTGGGGCATGTCGGTGCTGCCGAGCGGTCTCGGCATGCAGCATCCCGGCGCGCTGCTCGATGAGCTCGGGTTCCGGTCCGCGACCTCGTACGTGTGGATCCACCACGCCGATGTGCACGCGGGCGCGTTCCCTGCAGGCGACTGGGCGGCGGTGCGTCGGTCGGCGTTCGACGACTACCACCGTCTCGGGTCGGAGCTCGGCATCCCTCTCCATCCCGACGTCACGGTCGGATGGGACTCCTCACCCCGGACCTCGCAGCGGACAGCCTGGCGCCGGGGCGGCTACCCCTGGCTCCCGGTCTGGGACGCCGGCCCTGAGGAGTTCGCCAGGGGCCTCGCGATGGCGAAGGCGCACATCGACCGCTTCCGTCCAGTCTCCCCCGTCGTCACGGTGAACGCCTGGAACGAGTGGACCGAGGGCTCGTACCTCCTGCCGGACACCGATCACGGCACCGCGTTCCTTGAGGCGATCCGCGCCGCGTTCCCGCCGCTCCGATGACCGCCCTCGGCAAGCCGACCCTCCATCCCCCGTCCCCAACCTCACGAACGGAACACCACCCATGCTCGAGATCGATCTGACCGGCGCCACCTTCCGAGACAAGCTGCGGGGGTGCTGGGTCGGCAAGAACGCCGGCGGAACGCTCGGCACCCCGGTTGAGGAGGCCTGGGGGCGGGAGGAGCCCTTCGACATCTGGTGGTACCCCGAGCTCCGTGAAGGCGGCCTGCCGAACGACGACCTCGAGATGCAGCTGGTCTGGCTCACCGCGCTCGAGCAGGTCGGTCCCGACCTGACCTCGCGTGACCTCGCTCGGTACTGGCTCGATCACATCGGCTACAACTGGGATGAGTACGGCCTGTCGAAGACGAACCTCCGCCTCGGGCTCGTCCCACCGATCAGCGGCGGATTCAACAACTGGTTCGTCGACTGCATGGGCTGCCCGATCCGATCGGAGGTGTGGGCGTGCGTCGCGCCGGGGATGCCCCGCATCGCGGCACGGTACGCGTACGAGGACGCGATCTGCGACCACGCGGGCGGTGAGAGCGTGTACGGCGAGCTGTTCAACGTCGCGATTCAGTCCGCGGCCTTCGTCGTGGATGACCCGCGGAAGCTGATCGACATCGGCCTGTCCTACGTCCCGGACAACTCCCTGACAGCGAAGGCAATCCGCGCGGCCCTCGCCGCCGTCGAGGAGGGGCTCGATTGGAAGGACGCCCGCCGCCGCGTCCTCGAGGCGACGCCGCATCACGTCGCGCAGTACTCGCCCATCAACATGGGGTTCCAGGTCATCGGCCTGCTCGCCGGGAAGGACTTCGGCGACGCGCTCTGCATCACGGTGAACTGCGGCTACGACACCGACTCGAGCGGCGGCAGCATCGGGAGCTGGTGGGGCATCATGGCGGGCGACTCGAACCTCCCTAGGAGGTGGACCGAGCCGCTCGGAGACGCCATCTCGACGAACGAGTCCTGGGGCGGGGTCCGGCACATGTCGGACGGCAGCACGCCGATCCCTGCGACCCTTCCTGAGGTGATCGATCGCCTCGTGATCGCGGCCCGGACCGTCCTGCGGGCGAAGGGCTCGCTGGTCGGCGACACCGTCATGGTTGACGAGGCATCCCTGTACGCGGACGACTCGATCCGAGAGCTGTGGACCAGGGACCCCCTCACCGTCCGCTTCCCGGAGGTGGAGCTCACGGCGTCCGTCCGCTACGACGACGGTTCGCCTTCGGTCGAGGCGGGCCACGAGGCGCACGTGACCACGACGTTCACCAACCCGCACCCCGACCCGATCACCGTCACGGCCAGGCTGTCCACCCCCGCCGGATGGTCGGCTCCCGCTCAGCAGACGTTGACGATCGAGGCAGCATCGTCGGCGGCCATTCCCTGGACGATTGAGGTGCCGGGCCGCGCGATGCTTCGGAACAGCAACCGGCTGTTCCTCATCCCCGACGCGATGGGCTACCCCCAGGGGCCGGCGACGCCGATCGTGCTGATCGGCGCGGCAGCGCTGCGGTACTCCGACCCGCTACCGTTCGACGGCACTACCGCGTCCGCGCTCGACACGGTCCTTGCAGCCGAGGACGGCGCGGACCCCGCGACGCGCCCCGGCGTCTGGACGGAGGCTGTGGCACACGGCAACGGGCTGCCCGCGGAGGCGATGCCGGAGCCGGGAACGGTCCGCTACGTGCAGACATTCCTCGATTCCGACGAGGAGATCGACGTGCTCCTCGGGGTCGATTCCGGTGGGCCGGTCAAGGCCTGGCTCAACGGGACCGAGCTGTTCTCGCTCGACCGGTTCCGCCCCATCCGTCCCAGCTACGGCGGCTCGAAGGACGCCTACGTGGACGCCCGCTTGCGGCAGGGATCGAACGAGCTGCTCGTCAAGCTCGCACGCGGCGCCGACGACCCGGCGTTCGAGTGCCACATCCTGGTCAGCACCGCCGGGCGGCTCAACGACGGTCTCCCCGCCATCGGCCGTACCACGTTCCCCTGGGACGTGTGAGCCATCCGTCGTTGGCCCGGTGGCGCTGCGGCGCGGCCGGGTTGACGATGTGCTCACGGGGTCCTACGGTGACAATGAAACGATTCAATAGACAGGAAGAGGAACGATGCCGTCCTTCGACCAGATCACCGACGCCCTCGCGCAGCAGGCGATCGAGCTGCCCTCGTGGGCGTTCGGCAACTCCGGCACCCGGTTCCGCGTCTTCCCGCAGGCCGGCGTCCCCCGGGACCCGTTCGAGAAGATCGCCGACGCGGCCGAAGTGCACCGGCTCACCGGGCTCGCCCCGTCCGTCGCGCTGCACATCCCGTGGGACCTCGTCGACGACTTCGCCGTGCTCCGACGGCACGCGGAGGACCTCGACGTGCGCCTCGGCACGATCAACTCGAACACGTTCCAGGACGAGGCCTACAAGCTCGGCAGCCTCGCCCACCGCGACGCCGCCGTCCGCCGCAAAGCGATCGACCACCACCTGCGCTGCATCGAGATCATGGGCCAGACCGGCTCGCGGGACCTCAAGATCTGGCTCGCCGACGGCACGAACTACCCCGGCCAGGACGACATGCGGACCCGGCAGGACCACCTGACCGAGTCGCTCGCCGAGATCTACGCGGCGATCGGCGACGACCAGCGGCTCGTGCTCGAGTACAAGTTCTTCGAACCCGCGTTCTACCACACCGACGTCCCGGACTGGGGCACCTCGTACGCCCAGGTCGCCGCGCTCGGCGACAAGGCGTTCGTCTGCCTCGACACCGGCCATCACGCGCCCGGCACGAACATCGAGTTCATCGTCATGCAGCTGCTGCGCCTCGGGAAGCTCGGCTCGTTCGACTTCAACAGCCGCTTCTACGCCGACGACGACCTCATCGTCGGTGCGGCGGACCCGTTCCAGCTGTTCCGGATCCTCGTCGAGGTCATCCGCGGCGGTGGCCTGAACAGCCCGGACGTCGCCTTCATGCTCGATCAGTGCCACAACATCGAGCAGAAGATCCCGGGCCAGATCCGCAGCGTCCTGAACGTG
>NZ_JBQCGC010000089.1:0-48403 GCF_051956055.1 Amnibacterium sp. | reverse complement strand
TGCTCGCCGCGCCCGCCGCCGCCAGCGCGGACCAGATCGCCCTGACCTTCGTGCAGACGGAGGGGGTGCGGGCCGATCCGCGCTCCCGGGGGGGCGACTCCTACGCCGCGGTCGAGGGCGACGGCCCGCACCGCGGGCTCGCGCTCGCGCGCAGGATGGCGCTGCTCAGCTACCGCAGCGGGAGCGAGCTGAACGAGCGGTTCGGCCGCTCCTGGCAGTCGGGGGTCTCGCCCCTCGGCCATCACGGACGGTTCGCCGTCGAGTCCTACCTCGACTTCCACGGCAACCGGTTCACGCGGCGGTTCGACGCGAACAGCTACATCCGTCTTGCGGACGCGATGAGCTCGCACGACGTCGGCCGCGGCCGCGGCGGCGTCGAGGCGGCGCTCGCCCGCTTCGCCGGGCCGGCGCTCGTGCTCGGCATCGACACGGACCGCCTCTACCCGGTGGCCGACCAGGCCCGCATCGCGCGCCACCTGACGGGCGCGCTCGACGGCGGGGAGCCGACGCTGGTGCGCTCGCCCTTCGGCCACGACGCGTTCCTGATCGAGCGGGAGGCCGTCGGCGCGGCCCTCCGCCGCCTCCTCGAGGCCTGACGCCGCGCGCCCGTCGCCTCCGGCGCCCCTAGCATCGGTGCCCGGGAGGCGCGATGACGACAGCGGGAGCGGAGACGCGCCGCCACCGGGTCCGTGTGGCGCTCATCGACGACCACCTCCTGCTCGTCGAGGGGCTGGCGGCCCGGCTCTCGGCCCCGAGGGCCAGGATCGAGGTCGCGGTGGCGCTCACGGACTGGCGCCCGCTGCTCGAGCACCCCGCGTTCCCGGTCGACGTCGTGGTCGTCGAGTTCGGCCTCGAGGACGACGTGCCGTTCGAGGCCAAGGTCCAGCAGCTGCACGAGCGCGGGATCGCCGTCGTCGCGCTGTCCCGCACGCAGGACGCCGCCACGGTGCACGCGGCCCTCACCGCCGGTGCCGTGACGCTCGTGCCGAAGAACGAGCCCGCTGAGCACCTGGTCGCCGCGGTGCACGCCGCCGCCGACGGCCGCGCGCACCATTCGCCCGCCGTCCGCGACGCCCTCGAGGCCTGGGCGAACCGGGCCGACCCGAGCCTCGGCCGCCAGGAGCTCACGGCGCTGCAGCTGTACGCCCAGGGCCGGAGCGTCCACGAGGTGGCCGTGCACATGGCCACGACCGACCAGACGGCGAAGAGCTACATCAAGCGCGGCCGCCGCAAGTACCTGCTCGCCGGGGTCGACCTCGGCACGAAGGTCCTCCTCCGGCGCCACGCGATCCGGGAGGGCTGGATCCCGCCCGAGTGAGGCGGTGATACCACTCGCGGAAGGTTCGCAGGTCACGCAAAACCTTCAACCGGTGTGGCAACCTTGCGCGCTCCGAGCACCGTGATTCCATGACCCGGCGCCGCCCGACCGGGTGCGCGACGGCACCACGGACACGGGAAGTCATGGAACGGATCCTCAAACAGCGCGACCGCCTCCTCGGCATCAGCGCGCGCCTCGTGGGTCTCGTCTGCACCGGCGCCTCACTGGTCCTCGTCGTGCTGAGCGACCCGCGCCCCGGGCTGCTCCTCCTGGTCGCGCCCGGCTACGCGCTGCTCGTCGTCGCGCTCATCCGCATCGGCATGACCAGGGCGATGCTCTGGCCCGCACTCGCGGTCGGGGGCGGTCTCCTCACCGCGGTCCTCGTGCGGCTCGGCACCATCGGGGTGTTCGACGGCCTCTTCGGCGAGCCGACCCCGTTCCCGGTCAGCGCCGGCGCGGTCGACGCGGTCCGCCTGCTCGTCGCCGGCTCCGTCGCCGCGGTCTCGATCGTGCTGACCATCAGCCTCGGCAGGATGATCGTTCTGGTCGGCGCCTTCGGGGTGACCCTGATCACGACCATCGTGCTCTTCTCGGGCGACGCGGCGCTCGGGCTCGTCGGCGCCTCGGTGCTCGCGTCCTGGCTCGGCCTCACCGTGGCCGGCTCCGTGCTGTCCGCGGCGCTGCTCCGCGCCGCGCGCCGCGTGTCCTCCATCGGCCGCGCGCACCGCAGCGAGCGGCAGGCGAGCGAGACGGAGGCGCAGCGCCGCCAGGGCGCCCGCCTGCTCCACGACACGGTGCTCGCCACCCTGACCCTGCTCGCCCACTCGGGCGTCGGCGTCAGCAGGGAGGCGCTGCGCCGCCAGGCGGGCGACGACGCCCGGCTGCTCCGGCAGCTGCGCCTCTCCCCCGGGCCGATCTCGGTGAGCGGCACCAGCCACGCCGACACGAGCGGCGACGGGCTGAAGAGCGACAGCCTCCAGGCCATCCGGGCCCGGTTCGAGCGCCTCGGCCTCGACGTCAGCTGGCACGGCGCCGGCACGGTGTCGCTGCGTCCCGACCGGCTCGACGCCTTCCTGCTCGCGCTCTCCGAGTGCCTCGAGAACGTCCGGCGCCACTCGGGCGTCGAGGAGGCGCACGTCACGATCACCGACGACGAGGCGAGCGTCCGCGCGCTGGTCACCGACAACGGCGTGGGCTTCGAGCCCGCCGCGGTGCCCGCGGGCAAGCTCGGGTACCGGGAGTCCATCGTCGGCCGCATCGAGGAGGCCGGCGGCACCGCCCGGGTGTTCTCGGCGCAGGGCTCCGGCACCACCGTCGTCCTGGAGATGCCCCGATGACCGTCGCCCCGGAGCGGGACGCAGCGCCCGCGATGCCGCACCGCCGCGATCTCCGCGTGCGGCCCGTCGTCGACGAGCCGCACCGCCGCCTGCCGGCGCTCCGGCTCCCGCACCTCCCGCACCTCCCGTCGGAGCGGCTGCGCTCGTCCCGCACGAGCCTCGGCACCGGGTTCATCGGCATCGCCGCGACGCTCATCGCCGTGCTCCTGCTCTGCTTCGATGTGGCTCGGTTCGCCGGCGAGTGGGACGCGTACGCGGAGCCCGGGCTCGCCGCGCTCGCCTGGCTGCTCCTCGCCGGCCTGCTCGTGGTGCTCGCGATCGCCGCCCGCACGGCAGGCGACGTGCTCGACTCGCTCGTCAGCCTCGGCATCGTCGGTGGCCTCGGGGTCGTCGTCGCGCTCGACGCCGCGGCCGTGTGGGCGAACGGCGACCTCGGACACGACCTCACCGCCGCTCCGGCTGCGGGCTACGTGCTCCTCGCGATGGTCGGCGTGCGGTCCAGCCGCAGCATCACGGCAGCGGCCGCGGTGCTCGGCATCGCACTCGTCGTCCTGCTCGGCGTGTCCGCGCTGCAGACCCCGACCCCGCCTGCGGGGCTCATCGACGGCGCCGCAATGATCGCGAAGGCGATCGCGCCGCCGATCGTCGCCGCGTGGATCGTCCACGTCTTCCGCCGCATCGTCTCGAACGAGCTCGAGCGCGTGCTCGTGGCCTCCACCACGACCGCGCCGCGGTTCTCCGTCGGCATGATGGCCTCGGAGGAGCTCGCTCGGCTCGACCTCGCGGCCGAGCAGCTGATGGAGGGCATCGCCTCCGGACGCACCCGCCTCCCGCTGAACCCCGCGACCGCGCAGGCGGCGGCCGAGCTCGCGACCGAGCTGCGCCTGCACCTCATCGAGGGGCGCCGCCAGACCTGGCTGTACCACGCGATCAGCGAGTCGGAGCTGCTCGGCCGGGCCGTGACCCTGTCCGACCCGGATTCGCTCGCCGGCCTCCTCGACCCCGTGCAGCGCGACGGACTCCTGCAGGCCGTGTGGCTGACGCTCGGCGACTCGCCGCAGCGATCGCGCCGCTCCGCGGCCAGGGTCACCGTGGAGATCACGGTCGGGCCCGCGCGCGCGACCGAGGGCAGGGCCCGCACGATGCACGTCCCGATCGTGGTCCAGACCACCGGCGTGGCGCGCAGCCGGGTCGACCCGGCCACGTGGGACGCTATGCGGAAAGTCGGGCGGCACACCGACTCGCAGCGCGGCGGCAGCCTCTGCGTGGAGATCGACTGCGTGGTCGATCGACCGGCCGACCGCTGACGCACCTGAACGTCTTCCTCCCCTGTCCTTCCCCCAGAACCGGAGCACGCGAGTGACCATTGACACCCGGACCATCCGCCTCGCGATGGTCGACGACCACCGGATGCTGCTGGGCGGCCTCACCGAGTGGATCCGCGGCTACGAGGACATCGAGCTCGTCGCCGCGGTGACCACCTTCACCGAGCTGCTCACGCACCCGAAGTTCCCGGTCGACGTCGTCCTCATGGACGTCGACCTCAAGGACAACTCCCCCGTCTCGCTCCGGCTCGCGCAGCTGAAGCAGACCGGGGTCGCGACCGTGCTCATGTCGAGCTACTCGGAGCCGCAGATCGTGCGGGAGGCCCTCGCCTCCGGCGCGCTCGGCTACGTGCCGAAGTCCGAGGACATCTCGATGATCGTCAAGGCGATCCGCGCCGCCGGCCGGGGCGAGTCGTACATCTCCGCGGAGCTCGATCTCGCCATCAACTCGGGCGACGTCGGCGGCTCCCCGAAGCTCTCCGCGCAGGAGCGGCGCGTGATGGCGCTGTACGGCGGCGGCGAGCCGGTGAAGACGGTGGCCTACGAGCTCGGCATCTCCGAGGAGACGGCCAAGTCGTACCTCAAGCGGATCCGCGAGAAGTACCGCGTCGCGGGCTTCGACGTCGGCACCAAGGTCGCCCTGCGCAAGCGCGCCATCCAGGACGGCATCCTCCTGCAGACGGACTGAGCGCCCGTCACGAAGCGGCCGGTCTCCACACGGAGGCCGGCCGCTTCGTCGTCCACGGCATGCCCGAGCACGTCAGCAGGCTGTTCGCACTCCGGCAGGCCGGAAGCGCCCTGCGCAGCCTGCTGAAGAGGCATGAGCCTGCTCAGGTGCTGGGCGCGGAGCGGCGAAGGGTGCGCTGCTCCAGCCCGAACGCGACGGCGGCGATGCCGAGGCCCAGCACGGTGACGGCGATGCCGACCGCGATCGGGGACAGGTAGCCGAGCCCGGCCGCGATGACCACCGCGCCGAGGGCCGCGCCCAGCGAGTTGCCGATGTTCAGCGCGGAGTGGGTCGACGCCGCGGCGATCGTCGTCGACCCGTGCGCCACGTCCATGAGCCGGACCTGGATCGCGGGCCCCAGGACCGACGCGAACACGCCGATCAGGAACACCCCGGCGAACAGCCCGACCGGCGTGCGTGCGGTCAGCAGCAGGAGCACGAGCGAGACGAGGGTACCCACGAAGCCCGCGATCACGGCGCGCCGGATGCCGCGATCCACGAACCGGCCGCCGGCGAAGTTGCCGACGGTCATCCCGAGCCCGAACACGATGAGCACGACGGGCACGGCACCCGCCGGAAGCCGGGTCACCTCGGTCGTGATCGGCGCGACGTAGGTGTACGCCGCGAACAGGCCGCCGAACCCGATCGCGCCGAGCGCGACGGCCAGCCACACCTGCACCCGGCCGAAGGCGCGGAGCTCGCTGCCGATCGTCGCGGTCGGGTCCCCCGGCCCCTTCGGGACCGCCACCAGCACCGCCACGAAGGTGAGGGCGAACGCGACCGCGACGACCAGGTAGGCGATCCGCCACCCCGCCGCCTGCCCGATCGCCGTGATGGCGGGCACCCCGACGACGTTCGCGATCGTGAGGCCGGCGAGCACGGAGGTCGCGGCCTTCCCGCGGTTGCCCGGCCCGAGCAGCTCGGAGGCGGCGACCGTCGCGACCCCGAAGTAGGCGCCGTGCGGGAGCCCCGCCACGAAGCGCGCGGCGACGACGAGTCCGAACGTCGGCAGGAGGGAGGTCGCGACCGTCGCGACGACGAAGACGACCAGCAGCGCGAGCAGCACGGTCTTGCGCGGCAGCTTCGCGCCGACCGCGGCGAGCACCGGTGCGCCGACCACGACGCCCGCCGCGTACGCGGAGACCAGGATCCCCGCCTGCGCGATCGCGTCCTCGCTCGAGCGCGCCCAGGCGGCGGGCAGCAGCTCGCGGGCGATGTCCGGCAGGAGACCGGAGGCCACGAACTCGGTCGAGCCGATCGCGAAGCCGCCGAGCGCGAGGGCGAGGAGCGCGAGCACCACGGCGCCGCGGGAGTGCTGCACCGGGTCGGCGGACGCCCGGTCGCGGACGTCGGGACCCATCACCGTCAGCCTACGCGGGCTCCCGGGCGTCCTCGGCCGACCGCGGTGTCGCGGTGCGCAGCCGCGGCTCAGGCGGCACCGTGCGCAGCACCACCAGGCACCACACGAACAGGGCGACCTCGATCGCGTTCCTGGCGGTGAGCACGCCGATCACCACCGGATCCGGCGCGGTCACCCCGCCGTAGTACCAGGGGTAGATCAGCTGGGTGAGGCCCGCTGCGACGAGGACGAGCACCGCGGGCAGCCGGAAGCGGCGCGGCGCCACGAGCAGTCCCAGGAGCACGGGGGCGACGTACCAGGTGAGGTACTGGGGCGATCCGACCTTGTTCAGCGCGATCAGCGCGCTCACGAACCCGAGCGCCGTGACCGCGAGCACCTCCTCGTCCGCCGCGCGGCGCAGACGGGCGAGGAGGGCGAGGAGCACGAGTACGAGCACACCGATCACGAGCACGGGCGTCATCACGGCCGCGACCGCCTGCACCCCGGTGCCGCGGATCTGGAAGGTCAGGATGTCCGTGTCGTAGTACACGCCGACGCCCTGGTCGCCGAGCGCCGCGGACCACAGCCACGGCAGCGCGACGGGCGACTCCACCTGGATGCCGCGGCTCGCCTGCTCGGAGACGAAGGAGAACACCGTGCCGCGGGCCCCGGCGAGCAGCGCGAGGCCGATGATCACCGCGGAGGTCAGCGCCGCAGCCGAGATCGTGGAGGCGATCCTGCGGCGCACGATGAGCACGGCGGCGACGATCGCCGCCGGCCAGACCTTCACCCAGGCGGCGACGGTGAGCAGCACCGCGGCGACCCCGGGCCGCTCCGCGAGCAGCAGCACCCCGACGACGGCGAACGGCAGCGCGACGCCGTCGATCCTCGCGACCGCGACCGGCCCGATGAGCGCGGTGCAGAGCAGCCACCACCAGGCGAGGCCGCGGCCGCGGCGCGCGACGAGCACGAGCGCCACCGCGTCGAGCACCGCGACCAGCACGAGCCAGAGCAGCAGGTAGGGACCGTCGCCGAGGACGCCCGCGAGGATCATCGGCGGCAGCGCGCCGATGGGGTACACCCAGGCGGTGTCGATGCCGACGAGGACGCCGGCCGTGTGCCAGTAGTCGATCCAGAAGCGGTAGACGCCGGTCACGTCCCCCGCGGGCTGGTTCGGCGCGATCACGAAGCAGAGCACGCCGAGCACGACGTGCACGGCCAGGAAGCCCACCGCGAGCGCCGCCCAGTCGAGCACCGAGGAGGCGGGGCGCCGCGCGTCGCTCACGACGGAGAACCTATCGGCCGGAGCGGACACCTCCCCCGCCGCTCAGTAGCCGGCGAAGGCGTCGGTGCGGATCCGCCGGACCCCCGCCTGGGTCAGCACGGCGCGAGCGGTGCGGAGGAACCGCGGCGACCCGGACACGAAGGCGGTGCGCTCGGCAGGATCGGGCAGCACGGCGGCGAGCGCCGCCGCGTCGAACGCGGTCGCGACGTGCCAGTGCTCGGGCAGCGGCGGCAGCGCGGCGGCGTCGCTGCAGACGAGCAGGACCCGCACGCCGGTCGCCGCGAGCTCGGGCAGGTACACCACCTCGTCCGCCGCGGGGACGAGGTCGACGAGGAGCACGTCGCGCGGGGGCGCCCCGGCCGAGACCTCCGCCGCGTCGTCCCGGAGCTGGCTGACGAACGGTGTGATCCCGATGCCGCTCGCCGCGAGGAGCAGCGGCGTCCTCCGGTCCTCGGGCAGGGTGAACCCGCCGGACACGGTGACGGCCCGCGCGCGGCCCCCTTCCGGCAGCGCGTCGAGCGCCCGCTTGAAGGTGCTGCCGGGCGCGCGCCTGCGGACCGCCACCCGCACCGTCCCGTCCGCCTCGTCGGGCGCGGACGCGATGGTGAGGCTGCGCCGGATGCCGCGGCCGTCAGCCTCCCGGTGCGGCAGCTGCAGCTCGAGGTACTGGCCCGCGCGGTGCGGCAGGGGCCGCGACGGGCGGAACGCGTACTCGACGGCGGTGGGTGTCAGCGCCCGCTTCGACACGAGCAGGAGGTCCGCCGCGGTCGGCCTGGCCGCGAGCACCGCGAACACGTTGCCGATCAGCAGGGCCAGCTCCGGGGTGGGACGGAGCGTCAGCAGCTGCAGCGGCGCGAGGTACGGCACCGCGAGCAGCACGGCGACGAGCACGGCCTCCGCGAACCGCTGCCCGCGACGCGGCGGCAGGGTGATCGGTTCGGTGAACATGATCCCGGCCAGGAACAGCAGCGGGGTGGACGGCAGGACCGCGAGCGCGTCGAGGGGCGCCGTGCCGTGGGCGACGACGATCGCCACCTGCAGGGCCGCGCCCACGACGACGAGCACCACCACCGGACCGACGACCCGGGTCCGCACCGCGACGGCCGCCACCGCGAGCAGCAGCACGGGCAGCAGGACCGGGGTCGCGACCCACCACGCGGAGCCCGCGATGCCGGTGAGCCCGACGACGAACAGGCCGGTCGCGGCGGGGTTCAGCACGTGCCGGCCCCCGAGCCGGATCAGGTACTTCGACGCGTTCGCCACGAGCGCCGCGGCGGCGGCGAGGAGGACCACAGCCGGGTCGGTCGACGGGTAGACGACCAGGAAGAGTATCGCGCCGGTCACGAGCGCCGAGTCGCCGACGGGATGCGCACCCGCGAGCCAGGCCATCACCCGGTCCCCGACGACGGAGCCGAGGACCGTCGCGATCAGCGTCGCGAGCAGCGCGGTGAACGGCAGCTGCAGCGCTCCGACCAGCGACAGGACCAGCGAGGACGCGACGAGCACGAGGAGGGCGAGCAGCACGAGCCGGAGCATCGCGATCCGACCGAGCGCCCCGTCGATCGTGGCGACGGCCGACCTCATGTGAACACCTCCCCCGGCAGGTCGGGCGACCAGTCGGCGATCCCGTCGGTGCGCATCCGCACGTACCGGAACCCTGCCACGCCGGCGAGCGCCTCCGGGTCGACGAAGAACAGGGCCGTGGCGAGCGCGTCGGCGAGCAGCGCGGTGTCCGCGAGCACCCAGGTCGCCGCCACCGACGCGACCGGCTCACCGGTCCGCGCGTCGAGCACGTGGTGCAGGCGCCTGCCGCCCTCGACGTTCCAGGCGCGGCGGTTCACGGCGGATCCCGCGATCGCCCCGTCGACCACCTCGACCACGCCGACCGCCGCCGTGGGGTCGAAGGGGTGCTCGAGGGCGACCCGGAGGGGGTTGCCGGAGACGCGGATGTCCCCGCCTGCGTCGACGAGCGCGCCCGCGTGGCCGGCCGCGGCGAGCTCCGCGTGGACGAGATCGACCAGCTGGCCCTTGCCCGCGCTGCCGACGTCGAGCATCGCGGGCGGGTCGACCGTGACGAGCGTGCCGGTGCGCACGATCCGCGCCGCGGGCGCGGGCAGGTGCCCGTCGGCCGCCCGGAGCCCGCCGCCCGGTCCGTAGCCGAGGTGCTCGAGGGACGCGGCCACGCACGGGTCGACGGCCCCGCCGGTGCGCCGCGCGAGGTCGCCCAGCAGGTCCAGCAGCGCGGGTGCGGTCGGCCCGAGGTCGACGGTCTCGCCCCGCGCGACGCGGGCGACGCCCGAGTCGCCCCGGAATCGCGACCAGGTCGCGTCGTACCCGTCGACCAGTTCGCGCACGCGGTCGACGAGCGAGGGCGCCAGCGGGTCGACGGTGGTCAGGGTCCACCCGGTGCCGATGGCCTCGAAGCCGACGCTGGTCGTGGCGCCGGGCGGCAGCACGTCAGCCGGCGTCCGCACGGATCTTCTCGAGCGCGGCGTTGAACCCGTTCGCCGTCAGCGACGAGCCGCTCACCGCGCCGACCTCGAGGCTCGCCAGCGGCTTGCCGACGACCTGGGCGCCGATGCCCGAGATGAACGCCGCCTGGTACTGCTGCGCGTTCGGCGAACCGCCCGAGCCGACGACGCGCACCGCGGTGACCGTGCCGGCCTTCGCGGTCAGCGTGACCCGGACGGACTCCGGGCCGCCCGGCGTCTGGTAGCCGCCGGTCGCGGTCCTGGTGCCGCTCGCGTCGGCGCCCGCGCCGGTCGCGACCGGCGTCGCCCCGCTCGCGCTCGGGCTCGTGCAGGAGGCGAGGGAACCCATCGCGACGGCGGCGAGGGCCGCGGCGGAGGCGGCGCGGGCGGCGTGCTGGGCGCGGATGGTCACTCGGGCGGCTCCCTTCGTCTCCGGCGGTCGCCGTCGCTCCACGACGCTATCGGGAGGCCGGCGGCGACCCGGCCCGTGTCACCTCTGCATCTCCTATGCGCCGAGGAGCGCTCGCAGGACCGACGGGATCGCGTCGGCGATGTCGAGCGCCTGGATGGGCGCTCCGCCTGCTGCCACGCTGCCCGCCTCGCCGTGGATCCACGCCGCGGCGGCCGCGAGATCCGCGAGGCCGGACGGGTCCTCCTGGAGCGCAGGGCCGTGCGTCGCGAGCAGCGCGCCGAGCACGCCGCCGAGCACGTCGCCGGAGCCCGCGGTCGCGAGCCATGGCTGCCCAGAGCGGACGACGTGCCGCAGACCGGAGGGGTCCGCGACCATCGTGGCGGCCCCCTTCAGCAGCACGGTGACGCCGGTCTCCGCCGCCGCCCGGACCGCCCAGCGCGCCGGGTCGGCGGCCACCTCGTCCTTCCCGGTCTCGATGCCGGCGGCGGCGAGCACGGGGACGAGCTCGCCGAAGTGGGGCGTGATCACGGTCGGGCCCTGCGCCTGGCCCACGAGGTCCAGCGCGCCCGCGTCGAGCACGGTCGGCAGGCGCTGCCCGAGGCGCTCCAGGAGGGCCGCGCGCTCGGCCTCGTCCCTGGCCGGCTCGGTGCCGGAGCCGAAGAGCCACGCCTGCACCCGCCCGTCGGCGGTCACCACCTCGGGGCGCCGCGCGAGCACGAGCGCGGCCGGCCGCTCGGGGCCGAGGTAGCGGATCATGCCGACGCCGGTGCGGGACGCGGCCTCCACGCCGAGCACCGCGGCTCCCGGGTACTTCTGCGAACCCGTCACGATCCCGAGCACGCCGCGGGAGTACTTGTCGCTGTCCGCGGTCGGCACGGCTATCGCGCGAGCCGCCTCCACCGCCGAGAAGGTCCTGGTCATGCCGAGAGGGTGCCAGCGTCGGCTGGATACCGTGCTCGGGTGAGCATCTCCCTCCCGCATCGCACGGTCGTCTTCGACTACGGCGAGGTGATCTCCTACTCCCAGTCCGCGGAGGACCGGGCACGGCTCGTCGCCGCGTCCGGCGGCACCGCCGACGACTTCCGGCGCGCGTACGACGCGGACCGGGACCGTCTCGATCAGGGGCTCATCACCACGACCGAGTACTGGCTCGGCATCGGGCGGGCGCTCGGCTTCGCGTGGGACGTGCCGCAGGCGCAGCGGATGTGGTCGCTCGACTTCCGTGCGTGGACCACGGCCGACCCGGAGGTGGTCCGCGTCGTCGCGGACCTGAAGGCGGGCGGCACGCGGGTGGCGCTGCTCTCGAACGCCGCGGAGGACTACGGCTCCCCGTTCCGGTACTCGCCCATGGGCGCGCTCTTCGAGCAGGTGTTCGTGTCCGGCGAGCTGCGCCTGCTGAAGCCGGACCCCGCGATCTACCGCCACGCGGCGGACGCGCTCGGCGTCGCGCCGCGCGACCTCGTCTTCGTCGACAACCGGGAGGCGAACGTCCGCGGTGCCGAGTCCATCGGCGTGACCGGGCACGTCTACACCGACCCGGTGTCGCTCCGCGCCTTCCTCGAGGCGCTCGCCTGACGGCCGCCCTCAGCGACGGGTGGCGTCCTGGACCTCGCCCACCAGCTCCTCGATCACGTCCTCGAGGAAGAGGATGCCGCGCACCGTGCCGTCCTGCTCGACGACCCGGGCGAGGTGCTGGCGGCTGCGGCGCAGCACCGCGAGCGCGTCCTCCAGCTCGGTGCCGGCGAAGACCGTGATGAGGCGGCGAACGAACTTCGCCGGTACCGGGCGGTCGACCTCGTCGTCCTCGTCGAGCTCCAGCACGTCCTTCAGGTGCAGGTACCCGGTCGGGTTCCCCTCCGCGTCGACGAGCAGGTAGCGCGAGAAGCCGCTCTGCGCCACGGCCCGCTCGAGATCCGCGGGCGAGGCGTCCTCCGGCAGCGCGACGATCTCCGACAGCGGCACCGTCACGTCGGCGACCCGCTTCTCGGTGAAGTCGAACGCCGCCGTGAGGGTGCCGGAGAGGTCGTCGAGGGTGCCCTCACGACGGGACGTCTCCACGATCGTCTCGACCTCGTCGAGCGTGAACGCGCTGTTCGCCTCGTCCTTCGGCTCGACGCCCACGAGGCGCACGAGCGCGTTCGTGGTCCCGTTGAGCGCGTGGATCAGAGGCCGGAAGACGCGCTCCACGAACACGAGCGGGGTCGCGAGCAGCAGCACCGCTCGATCCGGCACGGAGAACGCGACGTTCTTCGGCACCATCTCGCCGAACACGACGTGCAGGAACGTCACGAGCAGCAGGGTGATCACGAAGCCGATGACGTCGACCGCGTCCACCCCGAGCCCGGTGGCGTGCAGCGGCCCCTCGAGCAGGTGGTGGATCGCCGGCTCGCTGACGTTCAGGATCAGCAGCGACGCGACCGTGATCCCGAGCTGCGTCGTCGAGAGCATGAGGGTCGCGTGCTCCATCGCCCCGAGCGCGACCCGGGCGGATCGTCGCCCCTCCTCCGCGAGCGGCTCGATCTGCGAGCGCCGCGCGGAGATCACCGCGAACTCGCTCGCGACGAAGAACGCGTTCACCGCGAGCAGCACCACGAGCCACCCGATCCCGGCCCAGTCGCTCATGACGCCGCCGCCGCACCCTCGACCCGGTCGGCAGGCGCCTCCGGGTCCGCCCGGAACCGGAGGCGGTCGATCCGCCGCCCCTCCATGCGGAGCACCTCGAGCGTGCCCTGCTCGGCGCTGACCGTGTCCCCGACCGCGGGCAGCCGCCCCAGCTCGCTGACCACGTACCCGGCGACGGTCTCGTAGAGCCCCGACTCGGGCACCCGCACGCCCACCTGGGCGCGGAGCTCGTCCGGGCGGAGCATGCCGGGGAAGGTGATCGAGTCGGTGCCGCGGACGACGCCGGCCCGGGTGCGGTCGTGCTCATCGACGAGGTCGCCGACGAGCTCCTCGACGCAATCCTCCAGGGTCGCGACCCCGGCCGTCCCGCCGTACTCGTCGAGCACCACGGCCATCTGGTACCCGCGACCGCGCAGCTCGCCGAGCAGCGCGTCGAGGGTCATCGTCTCCGGCACGCGCAGCGCCTCCGTCTCGATCGCGCCGACCGGCACGTCCGCTCGGCGCTCGCGAGGCACCGCCATCGCCTGCTTGACGTGCACGAGCGCGACGACGTCGTCCACCCCGCCGTCGCCCGTCACCGGGAACCGCGAGAAGCCCGTGCGCCGCGCGAGCGCCAGCACGTCGGCGGCGGAGGAGGACCTGGCGATGGTGCTGAGGCGGGGTCTCGGGGTCATCACGTCCGCGGCCGTGTGCCCGGAGAACGTCAGCGTGCGCTCGAGGAGCGTCGCGGTGTCGCTGTCGAGGAGCCCCTCGGTGGCGCTGCGGCGGACGAGGGAGGAGAGCTCCTGCGCCGTGCGGGCGCCGGACAGCTCCTCCTTCGGCTCGATCCCGAGCACCCGCATGACGCCGTTCGCGGCCCCGTTCAGCACGCGCACCGCGGGCCGGAACACCACCGTGAAGCCCGTCTGGAACGGCATCACGAACCGCGCGACCCGGATCGGCCCGGCGAGCGCGAGGTTCTTCGGCAGCAGCTCGCCGAGGATCATGCTGATCACCGTCGCGATGAGCAGGCCGAGCACCACCGCGATCGGCGCGACCGCCGCCTCCGGCAGCCCGAGCGCGACGAGGGGCACCCCGATGAAGGCGGACAGCGCCGGCTCGAACGTGTAGCCGGCGAGCAGCGTGGTGACCGTGATGCCGAGCTGGGCGCTCGAGAGGTGGGTGGAGGTGATCCTGAGCGCCGCGATCGTGCGGTCGAGCCCCTTCTCGCCGTCCCGCCTGCGCGCCTCCAGGTCCGAGCGGTCGAGGTTGACGAGCGCGAACTCGGCCGCGACGAAGAGCCCGGTGCCGAACGTGAGGACCACGCCGACGCCGAGCAGGACCAGATCGAACCAGAGCATCTAGGCGACCGGCGGGCAGGGCGAATGATCGTCCATCAGGCGCACGAGTGTACCGGCCGCGTTCGTGGATCAGGGGGGCCGGAGGATGGACGCGTGCGGTACGTGATCGTGGGAGCGGGCGGCGTCGGCGGGGTGATCGGCGGGCTGCTCGCCGACGCCGGGCGGGAGGTCGCGCTCGTCGCCCGGGGCCCGCACGGCGACGCGATCGCCGCCGACGGCCTGCTCGTGCGGCGGCCGGACCGCGATCTCCGCGTGCGACCGCCCGTCGCGCCGACCGTCGCGCGGCTCGGCCTCCGATCGGACGACGTCGTGGTCATCGCGGTGAAGTCGCAGCAGACCGCCAGCGTGCTCGCGGACCTCGCGGTGGAGGAGGTCGACGACCTCCGGGCGGCCGAGGCCCTCCCCTTGCTCATGGCGCAGAACGGGATCGCGAACGAGGACGCGGCGCTGCGGCTCGGCCCCGACGTGCACGGAATCTGCGTGAACCTGCCCGCGACGCACCTCGAACCCGGCGTCGTGATCGGCGAGGGCGCGCCGGTCGCCGGGGTGCTGACGATCGGACGCGCTTCCGGCGGCACGGACGACGTGGACCGTCGCGTCGTGGAAGATCTGACCGAGGCCGGGTTCCGCAGCCGGGCCGTCGAGGACGTCATGTCGTGGAAGCGGGCGAAGCTGCTCCGCAACGTCGGCAACGCGGTCGAGGCGCTGTGCGGGCGCGCCGACGAGGAGGGCGCGGACCGGCTCGCCCGGCTCGCCCGTGAGGAGGCGTCCGCGGCCTTCGCGGCGGCCGGGCTGCCGGTCGTCGACGACGCGACGTACGCGCGCGAGGTCAGCGGGTACGGGGCGCAGCCGGTGGGCGGCCACGACCGGTCGGGCGGGTCGACCTGGCAGAGCGTCAGGCGCGGACAGGGCACGGTCGAGACGGACTGGTTGAACGGGGAGATCGCGCGGCTCGGTCGCCTCCACGGCGTCGCGACTCCCGTCGACGCGCTTCTCGCCGAGTTCGCCTGATCCGACGCCCCGTCCCTGATCCGACCGAGCGCGCCGTCGATCCAGAGACGGAGCGTCGAACCAGCATCACCAGCCGACGGGGAGCGGCTTGCCCTCCTCGTAGCCGGCGGCCGACTGCACACCCACGGTCGCGCGCTCGCGGAACGCGACCGGGTCGGCGGCGCCCGCGTAGGTGAACGACGACCGGACCCCCGTCGTGATCATGTCGAGCAGGTCCTCGACGCCGGGACGGAGCGGGTCGATGAGGATCCGCGAGCTCGAGATCCCCTCCGCGAAGAGCTCCTTCCGCGCCAGCTCCCACGGGTCCCGGTCGCCGAAGCGGGAGCTGACCGCCTTGGTGGAGGCCATGCCCCAGCTCTGCTTGAACAGGGCGCCGTCCGCGCCGCGCTCGATGACGCCGGGCGCCTCGACCGTGCCGGCGAACCACGAGCCGATCATCACGGAGGACGCCCCCGCGGCGAGCGCGACGTCCCTCGGGTAGCGCACACCGCCGTCCGCCCACACGTGCGCGCCGAGCTGGTGCGCGGCGTCGGCGGTCTCGAGCACCGCGGAGAACTGCGGCCGCCCGACCGCCGTCATCATGCGGGTCGTGCACATCGCGCCGGGGCCGACGCCGACCTTCACGATCGACGCGCCGGCGCGCACGAGGTCGCGCGTCGCCTCCGGGGTCACGACGTTGCCCGCCACGAGCGGGAGGCCCAGCCCGAGCGCCGCGACCGTCTCGAGCGCCCGCAGCATCCCCTCCTGGTGCCCGTGCGCGGTGTCGAGCACGAGGACGTCGGCGCCCAGCGCCGCGAGGTCCCTGGCGCGGGAGGCGACGTCGCCGGTGATGCCGATCGCCGCGGCCACGCGGAGCCGACCCTGCGCGTCGAGCGCCGGCGTGTAGATCGCCTGCCGCACGAGGCTGCGCCTGCTCGCGGTGCCGACCACGCGGCCGCCGTCCACGACGACCGCGAACCCCGCGCCGGCGAGGTCCTCCCAGCGGTGGAAGAGCTCCTCCGGACCGGGCGCGGAGGCGTCGATCACGGCGGGCGCCTGCGCGAGGAGGTCGCGCAGCCGGGTCCCCGGATCGGCGTCCGCGAGCGCGGCGGCCGTCACCGTCCCCTGCACGGTCCCGTCCTTGTCCACGACGACGACGCCGCGGTCGGCGCCGCCCGTCACCAGGCGCTGCGCGTCCCACACCGTGGCCTTCGGCGCGAGCTCGATCGCGGAGTCCCAGCGGGTCGACTGCGCCTTGACCCACGCGATCGCCGCCTCGAGGTCGGCCCGAGGCAGGTCCTGCGGCAGGACGCCGAGACCACCGCGTCGCGCGAGCGTCGCCGCGAGCCGCGGACCGGTCACGGAGTTCATGTTCGCGGCGACGATCGGGAGGGTCGCACCGGTGCCGTCGTCGGGCGCGAGGGACACGTCGAGCCGGCTCGACACGCCCGAGTGGACGGGCGCGAGGAAGACGTCGGAGTACGTCAGGTCGTACGGGGGCGGCGCGCTGAGGAAACGCATGTCCGAAACGGTATCCGTCCAGCCCGAACCCACCCCCGACCGGCGTACCCTCGGGTGCGGCGATTCCAGGGAGTGAACAGACGTGGGCGAAGAGTCGGTGTCGGATCAGTTGACGAGTACCGAGGAGGGTGCCGGGAGCGAGTTCGGCGCCAACGAGTGGCTCGTGGACGAGCTCTACGAGCGGTTCATCGCGGACCGGGACTCGGTGGACCGGTCGTGGTGGCCGGTGCTCGAGGCGTACCACCCGGTCGACCCGGATGCGGTGCTCCTCCCCCATGAGGACTCCGCGCGGACGATCACGAGCGACGCGCCGAACCCCCCGACGGCCGCGGCGGAGCCGCGCGACGCGCCCGCCCCCCAGCCGAAGGCGCCCGCGGCGCCTCCGCAGCAGGCCGCGCCTCCGCAGCAGGCCGCGAAGAAGCCCATCCCGGCGGACGCCCCTGCCCAGCGGGTGCAGTCCGGTGCGGCGAACGACGACGTCGTCACCCCGCTGCGCGGCATGGCCAAGACGCTGGCGTCGAACATGGACGCCTCCCTGTCGATCCCGACCGCGACGAGCGTGCGGACGATCCCGGCGAAGCTGATGATCGACAACCGGATCGTCATCAACAACCACCTCCGCAGGGCCCGCGGCGGCAAGGTGAGCTTCACCCACATCATCGGCTGGGCGCTCGTCAAGGCGCTGATGGAGTTCCCGAGCCAGAACGTGCACTACGCCGAGATCGACGGCAAGCCGTCGGTGGTGCAGCCGGGCCACATCAACCTGGGCCTCGCGATCGACATCCCGAAGCCCGACGGCACCCGTGCGCTGCTGGTCCCGTCGATCAAGCGCGCCGAGACGATGCACTTCGCCGAGTTCGTGGCCGCGTACGACGAGCTCGTGCGCAAGGCGCGCACGAACAAGCTGACGGTCGAGGACTTCACCGGCACGACGATCTCGCTGACCAACCCCGGCGGCATCGGCACGGTCCACTCGGTGCCGCGGCTCACGGTCGGCCAGGGCGCGATCATCGGCGCCGGCGCCCTCGAGTACCCCGCGGAGTTCCAGGGCGCGAGCGAGAAGACGCTGATCGACCTCGGCGTCTCGAAGACGATCACGCTGACCTCGACCTACGACCACCGGGTCATCCAGGGCGCGGGCTCCGGGGAGTTCCTCCGGATCGTGCACCACCTGCTGATCGGCGAGCAGCACTTCTACGAGGACATCTTCGCCGCGCTCCGCGTGCCGTCCGACCCGATCCACTGGGCGCAGGACATCAACGTCGACCTCGCCGACCACGTGTCGAAGACGGCGCGGGTGCAGGAGCTGATCAACGCCTACCGCGTCCGGGGTCACCTGCTCGCCGACACGGACCCGCTGGTCTACCAGCAGCGGATGCACCCGGACCTCGACGTCCGCACGCACGGCCTGACCTTCTGGGACCTCGACCGCGAGTTCGTGGTCGGCGGCTTCGCGGGCAAGCGCAGCATGCGGCTGCGCGACGTGCTCGGGCAGCTCCGCGACAGCTACTGCCGCACCGTCGGCATCGAGTACATGCACATCCAGGACCCCGCGCAGCGCGCGTGGTTCCAGGCGAACCTCGAGCGCCCCTTCGAGAAGCCGACCCACTCCGAGCAGATGCGGATCCTCGGCAAGCTCAACCAGGCCGAGGCGTTCGAGACGTTCCTCCAGACGAAGTACGTCGGGCAGAAGCGGTTCAGCCTGGAGGGCTCGGAGAGCCTCATCTCCCTCCTCGACACGGTGCTCCAGCGGGCGACGGAGGAGGACGCGCTCGACTCGGCCGCCATCGGCATGGCCCACCGCGGGCGCCTCAACGTGCTGACGAACATCTGCGGCAAGACCTACGGGCAGATCTTCCGCGAGTTCGAGGGCACGCAGGACCCGAAGACCGTGCAGGGCTCCGGCGACGTGAAGTACCACCTCGGCACGGAGGGCGAGTACGTCTCCGCGACCGGCGAGACCCTCCCCGTGACCCTCGCGGCGAACCCGTCGCACCGCGAGACGGTCGGCGGCGTGCTCGAGGGCAGCGTCCGGGCGAAGCAGGACCGCGACCCGGTCGCGACCTTCCGGGTGCTGCCGATCCTCATCCACGGCGACGCCGCGATGGCCGGCCAGGGCGTCGTGGTCGAGACGCTCCAGATGTCGCAGCTGCGCGCCTACCGCACGGGCGGCACCGTCCACATCGTCGTGAACAACCAGATCGGGTTCACGACGCCGCCGACCGACGGCCGCACCTCGATCTACGCGACGGACGTCGCGAAGACGATCCAGGCGCCGATCTTCCACGTGAACGGGGACGACCCGGAGGCGGTCGCCCGCGTCGCGGAGCTCGCGTTCCAGTACCGGCAGGAGTTCCACCGCGACGTGGTGGTCGACCTCGTCACCTACCGGCGCCGCGGGCACAACGAGGGCGACGAGCCGTCGATGACCCAGCCGGTCATGTACAACCTCATCGAGGCGAAGCGGAGCGTCCGGAAGCTGTACACCGAGGCCCTCGTCGGTCGCGGTGACATCACCCAGGAGATGTACGACGACGCGCACCGCGACTTCCAGTCGCGGCTCGAGCAGGCGTTCCTGGAGACCCACGAGGCGCAGACGGCGAGCATCCCCGTGATCGCGCCCGAGCCGGACGCGAACGCGGACCGGGTCGCGGACCTGGAGATGCCGTCAGCGCAGCGCGACGAGGGCGAGCCGGCGCCGTCGCCGGTCGACGCGGCCGTGCTGCAGCGGATCGGCGACACGTTCGCGAACGCGCCGGACGGCTTCACCGTGCACCCGAAGCTGCAGGGGCTGATGACCAAGCGCGCCGAGCAGACCCGCAGCGGCGGCATCGACTGGGCGTGGGGCGAGCTGCTCGCGATCGGCACCCTGCTGCTCGAGGGCACCCCGGTGCGGTTCGCGGGCCAGGACTCCGGTCGCGGCACGTTCACCCAGCGGCACGCGGTGCTCCACGACCGGGAGACCGGCGCCGAATGGACCCCGCTGGCCCACCTGGCGGACGATCAGGGCAAGTTCTGGATCTACGACTCGCTGCTCAGCGAGTACGCCGCCCTCGGCTTCGAGTACGGCTACTCGGTGGAGCGCCCCGACGCGCTCGTCTGCTGGGAGGCCCAGTTCGGCGACTTCGTCAACGGGGCCCAGATCGTGATCGACGAGTACATCTCCGCCTCCGAGCAGAAGTGGGGCCAGCGCTCGAGCGTCGTGCTGCTGCTGCCGCACGGCTTCGAGGGGCAGGGCCCCGACCACTCGTCGGCGAGGATCGAGCGCTTCCTCCAGCTCGCGGCGCAGGACAACATGACGATCGCGCAGCCCTCCACCCCGGCGTCGTACTTCCACCTCCTCCGGCGGCAGGCCACCGCGCGCCCGCGCCGCCCGCTCGTGGTCTTCACGCCGAAGTCGATGCTGCGCCTCCGCGGCGCGACGAGCTCGGTGGAGGACCTGACGAACGGCTCGTTTGCGCCGGTCATCGACGACGCCAGGATCCAGGACCCGGCCGCCGTCACGCGCGTCGTGCTGCACGCGGGCAAGATCCACTACGACCTGCTCGCGGAGGCGGAGAAGCGTCAGGATCTCAGCACCGCGCTCGTCCGGGTCGAGCAGTACTACCCGGTGCCCAGGGCCGAGCTCGCGGAGGTGCTCCAGCGCTACCCGTCGGCGGAGATCGTGTGGGCGCAGGACGAGCCGCTGAACCAGGGCGCGGCGCCCTTCGTGCAGCTCGAGATGCTGCGCGGCCGGTTCGCCGACGAGCGCGAGATCCGGGTCGTCTCACGCCCCGCCTCCGCCTCCCCTGCAGCAGGATCGGCGAAGCGGCACCAGGCGGAGCAGCTCGACCTCATCCAGCGGGTCTTCGCCCGCTGAGCGGCGCCCCCGCCGACCTTCGTCGTTCAGGAGAATCTGCCCGGCAGACGCCGTTTCTCCTGAACGACGGAGGTCAGTGGGAGATCGTCAGCCGCAGGCTCGAGATCACCTGCGTGCGCAGCTCCTCCGGAGCGGCGTCGCGGCAGGCCCGCTTGACGGCTTCGGTGAGCACGCGGCCGAGGTGCACCTCGTCGGCGCAGTCGCTGCAGTGCGCCAGGTGCTCGGAGATGTCCGCGTACTCGCGACGCTCCAGCTCCTGGTGCAGGTACTCCTCGAGATCGGCCTTCGCCTTCTCGCAGCCGCAGTCCGTCATGGCCTTCAGGCTCCCTTCCTGGCGGGCGCGGCGCGGCGCGACACTGCGCCCATCGCGATCCCGCGCTCCTGCGCGTACTCGGTCAGTCGTTCCCGCAGCAGGCGACGGCCGCGGTGGAGGCGGCTCATCACCGTCCCGACGGGGGTGTGCATGATGTCGGCGATCTCCTGGTAGGAGAAGCCCTCGACGTCGGCGAGGTACACGGCCAGCCGGAAGTCCTCGGAGATCGACTGCAGCGCGTCCTTGACCGTCGAGTCCGGGAGGTGGTCGATCGCCTCCGCCTCCGCGGAGCGCGAGGTGCGGGAGGCGGAAGTGGTCGACTGCGCCTCGCCCAGCTGCCACTCCTCGAGGTCGTCCGTCGACGACTTGTAGGGGTCGCGCTGCTTCTTCCGGTAGCTGTTGATGTACGTGTTCGTGAGGATGCGGTACAGCCAGGCCTTCAGGTTCGTGCCCTGCTGGAACGACCGGAAGGCGCCGAACGCCTTCACGAAGGTCTCCTGCACGAGGTCCTGCGCGTCGGCCGGGTTCCTGGTCATGCGCATCGCGGCGCCGTAGAGCTGGTCGAGGAACGGCAGCGCCTGCTCCTCGAACAGCGCCCGGAGCTGCAGCGCGTCCGGCGCGGCGTCCTCGGACTCCTCGTCGTCGAGGGCCTCCTCGACCGTCTCGTCGAGCGTCTCCTCCTCGGCGGCGTCCGGGCCTTCCGCCTGGTCGGCCTCGTCGTCGATCGAGTCCTCGTCCGGGTCCTCGTCGAGCTGCTCGTCCGCGTCGTCCTGCGATGCGATGAGCGCTTCGAGCTCCGCGGCGTCGGCGGCGGAGCGGTCTGGCCCGGACGGGGAGGACATGCCGAGGAAGTGTAGTTGGGGCGTCAGGACGGTCTCCGGAGGGGCGGTGAGCAGTGCGATCACCATGCGTCCTCCTTCGTCGCTCGCGGGCCGGTCCTAGGCTGGAACCGATGGTGCACGCGACCTATTCCGCCGAGGTGTGGCCCGCGCCGACCGCGCCCGGGCCGCTCGACGCGACCGTGCGCCTGCCGGGCTCGAAGAGCCTCACGAACCGTGAGCTCGTGCTGTCCGCGCTGGCCGACGGCCCCTCGCGGCTCCGGGACGCGCTGATCGCCCGCGACACCGAGCTGATGACGTCCGCGCTGGCCTCGCTCGGTGCGCGGATCGAGCGGGACGGCGACGACCTCGTCGTCGAGCCGGGCCCGCTCACCGGCGGCGCCTCGATCGACGTCGGCCTCGCGGGGACGCTCATGCGGTTCCTGCCGCCCCTCGCGGCGCTCGCCAACGGCGACGTGCGGTTCGACGGGGACGAGCGGGCGCGGCTCCGCCCGATGGCGACGACGATCCTCTCCCTCCGGGCCCTCGGCGTGGAGGTGGACGACGGCGGCCGGGGCACGATGCCGTTCACCGTGCGCGGCGCGGGCCGCGTGGAGGGCGGCCTGGTGCTCATCGACGCCTCCGAGTCGAGCCAGTTCGTCTCCGGCCTGCTGCTCTCCGGCGCCCGGTTCGCGTCGGGGCTCGAGGTGGAGCACCGCGGCGCGCGGCTCCCCTCCCTCCCCCACATCGAGATGACGCTCGACGCCCTCCGGGCCCGCGGGGTGCGTGCCGAGGAGCAGGTCGACGAGCGCTCCGCCCGCTGGAGCGTGCCACCGCACCGCATCGCCGGACGCGACGTGGCGATCGAGCCGGACCTCTCCAACGCAGGGCCCTTCCTCGCCGCCGCGGTCCTCGCCGGCGGGCGGGTCGCCGTACCGGGCTGGCCGGGCGCGACGACGCAGGTGGGCGACCGGCTGCGGGAGTGGCTGGCCGCGTTCGGCGCCGAGGTGGAGCTGCGAGACGGCGCGCTCGTCGTCTCGGGGCCCGGGGTCGCATCCGCCCCGCTGCAGCCGGTCGAGCTGGACCTCGGCGCCGGCGGCGAGCTCGCGCCGACGCTCGTCGGGCTCGCGGCCTTCGCCGACGGCCCGTCCGTCTTCTCCGGCATCGGGCACCTGCGCGGGCACGAGACGGACCGCCTCGCAGCGCTCGCCGCCGAGCTCGGCGCGGTCGGCATCGCGGTCGACGAGCTCGAGGACGGGCTCGTCGTGCACGGCGGCCGCCCGGTCGCCGGGGAGCGGCCGTGGCGCAGCTACGCCGACCACCGCATGGCGACGACGGGCGCGCTGCTCGGCCTCGTCACGCCGGGGCTCGTGGTGGAGGACGTCGCGTCGACCGCGAAGACGCTGCCCGGGTTCGTCGACCTCTGGACCCGGATGCTGCCGTGAGCTGGCTGACCGACGCGGACGAGCCGTACGAGGAGTACGACGAGTCCGACGTCCGGATCCGGCCGAACCGGAAGGGCACCCGCCCCCGCACGAAGCAGCGCCCCGCGCACGAGACGGCCGTGCCGGGCCGTGTCGTCACCGTGGACCGCGGCCGCATGCAGGTGCTCGTCGAGGAGGGCGCCGACGACGAGCGGACGATCCTTGCGACCCGCGCCCGCGAGCTCGGCAAGGAGGGCGTCGTCACCGGCGACCTCGTCGACGTCGTCGGCGACCTGACCGGCGAGGAGGGCTCGCTCGCCCGCATCGTGCGGATCCAGCCCCGCAGGACCGTGCTCCGGCGCAGCGCGGACGACACCGACGAGGTCGAGCGGGTCGTCGTCGCGAACGCGGACCAGCTCCTCTGCGTGGTGGCCGCCGCCGACCCGGAGCCGCGGCCGGCGCTCATCGACCGCTACCTCGTGGCCGCGTTCGACGCCGGCATCGACCCGCTGGTGCTCGTCACGAAGACGGACCTCGCCGACCCGGCCCCGCTCGTCGCGGAGTTCGCGCCGATCGACCTGCCGATCCTCACCACGCGCCGGGGCGACGACCTCGCGCCGCTCCGCGCGCTGCTGCTCGGCCGCACCACCGTCGCCGTCGGGCACTCGGGCGTCGGGAAGTCGACCCTCGTGAACGCGCTCGTGCCTGACGCGCAGCGCGCGACCGGCGTGGTGAACGCCGTCACCGGGCGGGGGCGTCACACGTCGTCGTCATCGGTGGCCCTCCGGCTGCACGCGACCGAGGAGGAGCGCGCGGCCGGGCTCCCCGCCGCCGGCTGGGTGATCGACACCCCCGGCATCCGGTCCTTCGGCCTCGGGCACGTCGACCCGGCGAACATCCTCCGCTCGTTCGCCGCCCGGGCCCGGCCGGTCGCCGAGCCGCCAGACGGCATCGCGCTCGCGGACGCGCACGACTGGGAGATCGTGGACCGGGTCGCCGGTGGCGAGCTCGGCGACGCGGGCCGGCGACGCCTCGAGTCGCTCCAACGGCTGCTCGACGCGCAGGGCGGCCGCGTCATCGGCGCCGACGACTGACGCCCGCCGTCTACGCGCGGGCCGTCCTGCCCGTACGGTGTGACGCGTGCCGGAGTACGCCGACGACCTCGCCCTCGCCCTCCGCCTCGCGGACGCCGCCGACGCGGTGTCGGTCACGCGCTTCCGCGCGGCCGACCTCCGCATCGACACCAAGCCCGACCGCACCCCGGTGACCGACGGCGACCGGGCCGTCGAGCGGGCGATCCGCGAGATCCTCGGCGCCGAGCGGCCCGACGACGCGATCCTCGGGGAGGAGTACGGCGGCGAGCGCACCGCGGGACGGCAGTGGATCATCGACCCGATCGACGGGACCACGAACTTCCTCCGCGGCCAGTCCGTGTGGGGGTCGCTCATCGCGCTGGCGGTGGACGGCGTCCCGGTCGTCGGCGTGGCGTCCGCGCCGGCGCTCGGGCGCCGCTGGTGGGGCGCGACCGGGGAGGGCGCGTGGGCGGCGGCGCTCCCCTCCGGTGCTCATGAGCGGCTGCAGGTCTCGGGTGTCCGGCGGGTCGAGGACGCGTTCATCAGCTTCAACGCGCTGAAGTTCTGGGACGAGGCCGGATGGCTCGAGCCGCTGCTCGCCCTCGTCCGCGCCTCCTGGCGCGACCGGGCGCTCGGCGACTTCTGGGCGTACATGCTGGTCGCGGAGGGGCAGCTCGACATGGCCGGGGAGCACGACGTGCGGGTCTACGACCTCGCCGCGCTGGTGCCCATCGTGCAGGAGGCGGGGGGTCGCTTCACGTCGCTGACCGGAGGGGACGGCCCCTGGGACGGCACCGCGCTCGCGACGAACGGGCTCGTGCACGACGAGGTGCTGGCCATCCTCGGCTCACATCCGGGCACCTCCGCCCGTTGACCTGATGTGAGGGAGCCCTTCGAGCACATCGTCGCCGAGCACGGCGCGGTCGTCTGGCGCGTGTGCCGCGGGCTGCTGCCCGAGCACGACGCCGAGGACGCGTGGAGCGAGACCTTCCTCGCCGCCCTCGGCGCCTGGGACCGGTTCGAGGGCGATCGCGTGCGCGGGTGGCTGGTCACGATCGCGCACCGCAAGGCGCTCGACGTGCTTCGAGCGGCCGCCCGCGTCGTGACCCCGGAGGAGGGCGTGCCCGACTCCCCCGTCGCCGACCGGGGCCGGGACCTCGACCTCTGGGCGGCGCTCGCACGGCTGCCGGACGGCCAGCGCGCCGCCGTCGTCCACCACCACCTCGCCGGCCTGCCCTTCGACGAGGTCGCCCTCGTCACCGGCACGAGCCCCGCCGCTGCCCGCAAGGCCGCGTCGGACGGCGTCCGCCGGCTCCGCACGATGCTCGTCCTGGAGGAAGCATGACCACCGCGTTCACCCCGCCCGTCGACCCGGCGCTGCTGGAGCGCCTGCACGAGGACCTCGAGGCGCGTGCCACGGGTGAGCGCGCCCCCGACCTCCACTACCGGACGCTCGACACCCCCGTCGGCCGCCTCCTCGTCGTGGCCTCGGAGGCGGGGGTCGCCCGCGTCGCGTTCGAGCGGGAGGGCGAGGACGCCGTGCTGCGGTCGCTCGCGGACCGGATCGGGCCGCGGATCCTGCGCAGCCCGAAGCGCCTCGATCCCGCCGCACGCTGGTTCGACGCTTACTTCGCGGGTGCGCGCGATCCCTTCCCGGAGCCGATCGACACCCGGCTGGCCCGCGGCTTCCGTCTCGAGGTGCTCGGGCACCTCCGGACGGTGCCGTACGGGCACCGGATCAGCTACGCGGCGCTCGCGGCGGAGACGTCGTCACCGAAGGCGGTGCGCGCGGTCGGGACCGCGTGCGCGACCAACCCGCTGCCCCTCGTGATCCCGTGCCATCGGGTCACGCGCTCGGACGGCACGGTGGGGGCGTATCTCGGCGGCCCGGAGACGAAGGTCCGGCTGCTCGCCCTCGAGGCGACCGGCACGCTGCCCGACTGACGGCGAGCAGCCAGGCGGTGCACAGCCGCATGCCACCGGACGCGACGAGGACGGTCAGGCGCACCGGGTGGGATCGAGGCATGCGAGCACTCACCTGGCAGGGCACGGAGCACGTCTCGGTCGAGGAGGTGTCCGACCCCGTGATCCAGGAGCCGACCGACGCCGTCATCAGGGTGACGTCGGCGGCGATCTGCGGCTCCGACCTGCACCTCTACGACCTCCTCGGCCCGTTCCTCGCCAAGGGCGACGTGCTCGGGCACGAGACGATGGGTGTGGTCGAGGAGGTCGGCGCGGGCGTCACCCGCGTCCGCGTGGGCGACCGCGTCGTCATCCCGTTCGTGATCGCCTGCGGCGCGTGCTTCATGTGCAAACGGGGACTCCACACGCAGTGCGAGACGACCCAGCAGCGCGAGCACGGCACCGGGGCGGCCCTCTACGGCTACACGGAGCTCTACGGCGAGGTGCCGGGCGGCCAGGCGGAGCGCATGCGCGTGCCGCTCGCCGACTTCAACGCGACCGTGATCGGCACCGACCTGCCCGATCTGCGCTATCTGTTCCTCTCCGACATCCTGCCCACGGCGTGGCAGGGCGTCGCGTACGCCGATCTGCCCGATGACGGGGTGCTCGGCGTGCTCGGGCTCGGTCCGGTGGGACAGTTCGCGGCCCGCATCGGCAAGCACCTCGGCCACCGCGTCGTCGCGGTCGACCCGGTGCCGGAGCGGCGTGCGCTCGCGGAGCGCTGGGGTGTCGAGACGTTCGATCTCGACGGCGACGTCGTCGAGCGGCTCCGGTCGGCGACGGACGGGCGCGGCCCGGACGGCGTCGTCGACGCGGTCGGGATGGAGGCCCACGGGCAGGGCGGCATCGGCCTCGCGCAGAAGGCGGTCGGTCTCCTCCCGGACCCGCTCGCCCAGAAGGCCATGACGACGGCGGGCATCGACCGGTTGACGGGCATGCACACCGCGTTCGACGCCGTCCGGCGCGGCGGCACCGTGTCGCTGTCGGGCGTGTACGTGGGCACCGCCGACCCGACCCCGTTCATGACCCTGTTCGACAAGCAGGTGACGATCCGGATGGGGCAGTGCAACGTGCAGCGCTGGCGCGACGAGCTGCTGCCGCTGGTCGAGGACGAGTCGGATCCGCTCGGCACGATGGACCTCGTGACCCACGAGGCGGGACTCGACCGGGCGCCCGAGCTCTACCGCACCTTCCGGGACAAGGAGGACGGGTGCATCAAGGTGGTGCTGCACCCCTGAGTGCAGACGGACCTGGGGTCCAGCAGTGCGACAGCGACCCGCGCGGAGGTGGAGATGGGGGGAATCGAACCCCCGTCCACTGCTGAGGAACCACGTCTTCTCCGGGCGCAGTCTGCGAGTGTCGTTCTACTCGGCCCCGATCCTTACCGCAGACGGATTGCGATCGACGAGCCCAGCCCTGGTTGATGTCCTACGGCGCCCCAAGGCGGAACGTCCGTAGCGAGTCCTCTCGCTGACGCCGGCTACCGGGTCGAGGACGACACCCGGGCCGACGGCGTCACTCTGGCTTAAGCAGCGAGAGCGAACGCGGTGCGAGACTTACTGGCACCTATTGTTTGCGTGCATCGTTATCGAGATAAGCACGCCTCCTCGGCCCGCTTCCCGTCGTTGAACAGGCAATGTCGAAACCGATCATCCCCTGGCGGAAGCGCGAGCCACTGTCGCACTGTGGAGTTGTCACCCCTCGCGGGGCTCGACGAGTGTAACCACTGCGTCGCCCGCCGTGTTCCCCTCCGGTGCCGCACCTCAGAGCGTGCGGCTCAAGTACCGGCTGTGGGGGTCGTCCGTGTAGGACCCGAACGGACCGCACGGCGCGAAGCCGTTCCGGAGGTACAGCCGCACAGGGGCGTCGAAGAAGGGCTCCGTGCCGGTCTCGAGGCTCACCCGGGTCATGCCCCGCCGCCGTGCCGCATCGAGGACCGCACCGAGCACGGCGGTCGCGACGCCGCGCCCTCGGGCGACGGTCGCCGTCCGCATCGACTTCAGCTCCCCCTCCGCCTCCCCCTGCGACGTCAGCGCGCCGCAGCCGAGCAGCGCGCCCTCGTCGTCGCGCGCGGTGAGGAACAGGACGCCCGGCACGGCGAGGGCGCCGGGGTCGAGCGCGTGGACGCTCTCCGGCGGCGAGGTCCGCCGCATGTCGGCGAGGTGCTCCTCGAGGAGCGCCCGGACGTCCGGCGCGAGCGGGTCGTCCTCCGCGATCCTCACTCGCCGAGGTGCCGGCGCGTCGCCATGGCGCGCTGCGCCTCGCGGTTGTCCTGGCGCTCGCGGAGCGCCTGCCGCTTGTCGTACTCGCGCTTGCCCTTCGCGACCGCGAGCTCGACCTTCGCCCGGCCGTCCGAGAAGTAGAGGGACAGCGGAACGAGGGTGTACCCGCCCTCCCGCACCTGCGCGTACAGCTTGAGGATCTGCTGCTTGTGGAGGAGCAGCTTGCGGGTGCGCCGCGGCGGGTGGTTCGTCCAGGTGCCCTGGTTGTACTCCGGGATGTGCACGGCGTCGAGGTACGCCTGCCCGCCGTCGATGTACGCGTAGCCGTCGACGAGCGACGCGCGGCCCTGCCGGAGGGACTTCACCTCCGTGCCGGTGAGGACGAGACCGGCCTCGACCGTGTCCTCGATCGTGTAGTCGTGCCGCGCTCGGCGGTTCGTGGCCACGACCTTGCGGCCCTGCTCCCTGGGCATGCGACACCTCCTCCTGGACGACCGTGCTGCGGAACGCAGCCCGCCATCCTACCGGCGGTCAGACGCGGAGGTACCGGGAGATCGCGACGTTCGCGCTGACCGCGGCCAGCACCACACCGGCACCGATCAGGATCGGGACGACGACCAGGGCGTCCGGGACGGTCACGAACGCGATGTCCCGCTGCGCCTTCGCCAGGTAGCCCTGGATGAAGAACTGCACGATCCCGACGGTCGTCGCCGCGGCGAGCACCGATCCGATGAGGGACGCGAGCACCCCCTCCAGGATGAACGGCGTCTGGATGAAGCGGTTCGAGGCGCCGACGAGCCGCATGATGCCGAGCTCCCGGCGTCGGGAGAACGCGGAGAGCCGGATCGTCGTCGAGATCAGGAGGGCCGCCGCGACGAGCATCAGCGCGGCGATGCCCGCTGCGGTGATGGAGGCGGTGTTCAGCACGGCGAAGATCTGGTCGAGCAGCTTGCGCTGGTCCGTGACCGCGTCGACGCCCGGCATGCCGCTGATCGCCTCGCCGATGACCGCGGACTGGTTCGGGTCCTTGAGGTTGACCCAGAACGCCTCGTTGAGCAGGTCGGGCGTGACGTAGTCGGCGACCGGGTTGCCCTTGAACTGCTTCTGGAAGTTCGCGAAGGCCTGCTGGTGGTCCTCGAAGTAGAACTTCTGCACGAAGCTCTTCACGGGCGCGGTCGACAGCGCGGTCCGCACCGCCGCGATCTGGTCCTTGGTGACGCCGCCGTCCGCGCAGTTCGCGCTCTTCACGGCGTCGTTGCAGAGGTAGATCGCGACCTGGGCCTTGTCGTACCAGAAGTTCTTCATCTGGCCGATCTGCAGCTGCATGAGCGCCGCGGTGCCCACGAACGTGAGCGACACGAAGGTGACGAGCACGATCGAGACGACCATCGAGAAGTTGCGGCGGAGGCCGCTCGCGGCCTCTCCGAGCACGAGTCCGAATCTCATGAGGACGGTCCCACCTCGTCGTCGTCGTCGCCCTTCCGACCGCGCAGGCCGAGGCCCGTGATGAAGTCGAGGTGGTCGGGCAGCTGGTCACGGTGCCGGGCGACGCCACGGAGGTCCGAGTCGCCCGTGTCGGAGACGTCAGGCATCCCGTCGAGTCCGGGGTCGGTCTGCGCGACGGGCACGGGCCCGGACTCCGTCCGCGGCGCCGGCACGGGTGCGGCGAAGAAGAGCGACCGGCCGTCCGGATGCTCCTCCTCCTTCGGCGGCGCGACCGGCTGCGCACGCCACGGCGCGTGCTCACCGGGGAGGAGGACGGGTCCGGTCTCGGACCGCACCCAGATCGGCGTCTGCGAGCCGGTGGCCGGCGGCGCGGTGGGCTCGGCCACGGTCTCGGTCTGCTGCACCGGCTGCGGGCCGGTGGCCGGCCGCACGATCGGCTGGGCGCCCGTGGAGGGCTGCACCTGCTGCTGGCCGCGGCGCGCCCAGAGCGGCACGCCGCCTGCAGCGTTCTGCACCGGAGTCGACTCCGTCACCGGGGGCTTCGGCAGCTTGATCGAGCTCGTCACGTAGGTGGCCTCGAGCTCGTCGCGGATGATCTTGCCCTGCACCAGCTCCACGACGCGCTTCTGCATCCGGTCGACGATCGTGACGTCGTGGGTGGCCATGACGACGGTCGTGCCCTGCTGGTTGATCCGGTCGAGCACCTGCATGATGCCCTCGCTGGTGCGCGGGTCGAGGTTGCCGGTGGGCTCGTCGGCGAGGAGCACGGAGGGCTTGTTCACGACCGCTCGCGCGATCGCGACGCGCTGCTGCTCGCCGCCGGAGAGCTCGTTCGGGAAGTTCTGCGCCTTCTCCGCGAGCCCGACGGTCTCGAGCACGTCCGGCACGGTCGTCTGGATGAAGCCGCGGGACTTGCCGATGACCTGCAGCGTGAACGCGACGTTGTCGTAGACGGTCTTGTTCGGCAGGAGCCGGAAGTCCTGGAACACCACCCCGAGGCTGCGGCGGAAGTAGGGCACCTTGCGCGTCGAGATCGAGGTCAGCCGCTGCCCGAGCACGTGGATCTCGCCCGAGGTGGGCTTCTCCTCGCGCAGCATCAGGCGGAGCAGGCTGGACTTGCCGCTGCCGGACGCGCCCACCAGGAAGATGAACTCGCCGGCGCCGATCTCGAGCGTCACGTCGTCCAGCGCCGGGCGCGGGGCGCCGCGGTAGCGCTTGGTCACGGAGTCGAAGCGGATCATGTCGGCAGCCACCATAGGTGCCGATGCGCCGACCGGCGGGTCCGACAGGCGAACTCCATCACTGTCGTTCACCTCGGCCTGCGGCTACGCCTCCGGATCGCGCTTGCGCCACCGGATGCCGGCCGACAGGAAGCCGTCGAGGTCGCCGTCGAACACGCTCGACGGGTTGTTGACCTCGTACTCGCTCCTGAGGTCCTTCACCATCTGGTACGGGGCGAGCACGTAGGAGCGGATCTGGTCGCCCCAGCTGGCGGTGATGGTGCCGGCGAGCTCCTTCTTCTTCGCCGCCTCCTCCTCCCGGCGCTGGATCAGCAGCCGGGACTGGAGGACCCGCATCGCCGCGGCGCGGTTCTGGATCTGGCTCTTCTCGTTCTGCATCGAGACGACGATCCCGGTCGGGATGTGGGTGATGCGCACCGCCGAGTCGGTCGTGTTGACGCTCTGGCCGCCGGGTCCCGACGACCGGAAGACGTCGACCCGGATGTCGGACTCGGGCACCTCGATCTCGCCGGACTCCTCGAGCAGCGGGATGACCTCGACGGCCGCGAAGCTCGTCTGCCGCTTGCCCGCGGAGTTGAACGGGCTCATCCTGACCAGGCGGTGCGTGCCGGCCTCGACGGAGAGCGTGCCGAACGCGTACGGCGCGTCGACCTCGAACGTCGCGGACTTGATGCCCGCCTCCTCCGCGTAGGAGGTGTCCATGACCGTCGCCGTGTACTTGTGCTGCTCGGCCCAGCGCAGGTACATCCGCAGCAGCATCTCGGCGAAGTCCGCCGCGTCCACGCCGCCGGCACCCGCGCGGATCGTCACGACCGCGGGCCGCGGGTCGTACTCGCCGTTCAGCAGCGTCTGCACCTCGAGCTCGCCGACGGTCGCCTCGACGGCGGCGAGCTCCGCCTCCGCCTCCGCCGCCGACTCCGCCGCCTGCGCCTCGTCCGACTCGGCGTTCACCAGCTCGATCAGCACCTCGAGGTCGTCGAGCCGCGACTCGACGCCCGTCACCCTGGAGAGCTGGGCCTGCGCGTGGCTGAGCTCGCTCGTCACCTTCTGCGCGGCGTCCGGGTCGTCCCAGAGATCGGGCGCGGACGCCCGCTGCTCGAGGTCCGCGATGCGCGCGCGGAGGGTGTCGACGTCCACCACCGCGATGACGTCGCCGAGGGTGGAGCGGAGCGCCGCGATGCGAGGGCCGAGGTCGAGCTGCACGGGCCGAAAGCGTAGTCGGCCGATCCGCAGCCGCGTCGGGCGTAGCGTTGCCGGGACATGACGACCGCCGCACCCTTCCGACTCGGGTCGGCGGCGCTCCCGGTCTACCTGCCCAGCCTGCTGTTCGCGATCGGCGAGGGCGCGATCATCCCGATCATCCCCGTGTACGCGTCGGCGCTCGGCGCCTCGCTCGCGCTCGCCGGCTTCGTGTCCGCGCTGATCATGGTGGGCACGCTCATCGGGGACGTGCCGAGCGGCTGGATCGTCGCGAAGGTCGGCGAGCGCAACGCGATGCTCGGCTCCGCCGTGGCCGCGGTGATCGGCCTCGTGCTCTGCGTCCTCGCCACGACGCCCGCGCTGCTCGCGGTCGGTGTGCTCCTCGTCGGCATCGCGACGGCGTCGTTCGCCCTCGCCCGTCAGGCGTTCATGACCACCTTCGTGCCGCTCACCCATCGGGCGCGCGCCCTCTCCCTCCTCGGCGGCATGTTCCGCGCCGGGTACTTCGTCGGCCCGTTCCTCGCCGCGCTGGTGATCGGCCTGACCGGGACGACCCGCGGGGTGTTCGTCATCGACGCCGTGGCGTGCGTCGTGGTCGCGATCGTGCTGCTCGTGCTGCCGGACCCCTCGGCGGTGCTGGCCGAGCGGCGGCAGGCGCTGCTCACCGCGACGGGGGCGATCCGGGTCGCCGAGGCCGGCGCCGTCCGGGAGGGCCTGTTCCGCACCATCTCGCGGCATCGGACGGTGCTCGCGCGGATGGGGCTGACCGCCGCGCTGATCGGCGGCCTGCGGTCGAGCCGGCAGGTGATCCTGCCGCTCGCCGGGGTGAGCCTCGGGATGCCCGAGAGCAGCATCGCGCTCGTCGTCGGGATCGCGGGAGCGGTCGACCTCGCACTGTTCTTCACCAGCGGGCAGATCATGGACCGCTTCGGACGGCTCTGGAGCGCGATGCCGTCGATGATCGGGCTCGGGTTGGGGCACATCGCGCTCGCGGTCGTCGTCGGCCTCTCCCTCGCGGCCGCTTCGGCGACGTCCGTGGCCTGGTTCGTGGTGATCGCGATCGGGATGTCGCTCGCGAACGGGGTGGGCAGCGGCATCCTCATGACCTTCGGCGCGGATCTCGCGCCGCGGCACGATCCGGCGCCGTTCCTCGGCGCCTACCGCTTCACCGGCGACGCGGGCAACGCGGCCGCCCCGCTCGCGCTGTCCGGGATGACGGCGGTCGCGTCCCTCCCGGTCGCCGCCGCGACCATCGGGGTCGTCGGGCTCGTCGGCGCGGGCCTGATCGCCCGATGGGTCCCGCGCTTCATCCCGCGCGTCCGCCCCCGCTGATCGCCGCCGCCGAGCGGAAGCGGGCGGCGGCCGTCGAGCCGACCGTCACCGGCAGGCCGTCCGGGAGGAGCGGGCTCACGATCGGCGGCCGCCAGGTCGCGCGCAGTTCGACCGTCGCGCTCCGCCCGTCGACGGTCGTCGCGCGGACCACGGTCACCCCCGCGAGGCCCCCGTCGGCCGCGTCGTCCACGTAGCCGTCGACCGCCGTTCGGACCGCGGAGGGCGTCAGCGCCGGCACCACCTCGTCCCCCCGCACCGCGACGTCCGCGACCCGGAACGACTCCGCGCCGGCGAGTGCGGCGCCGTCGGCGACGGTGAGGAGCCGGAGCCGTTCGAGATGCAGGCTCGTCGCCGCGGCCGCGACGACGACGAACGCGGCGGCGACCGCGAACAGGCCGACGACGAGCGGCACGGCCGCGCCGTCCTCCTGCTCCCTCACCGCCGGCTCGCCGCGAACATCGAGACCCGCTGCACCGCTCGGGCCTCGACGGGCACGGTGCCCGGCCCGTCCGGCACGAGCGCGGGTGGCAGGAGCGGCAGCGCGGCCGCGACGCGGACCCGCACCTCGACGCTGCCGCGGGGTGCGGTGCAGTGCTGCGGATCCGGTGCGCAGCGCACGGTGAGCTGCACGGCCGCCGGGTCGATGCGCCAGTCGGCGAGCGCGACCGCGACCGCGTTCCCTGCCGACCTCCGCCCTTCCTCGTCGCTCAAGGCGAGCGCGAGGCTGCGGGCCGCCTGCCGCGCGGCTCCCTCCGCGGCGAAGGCCGCACCCTGCAGTGCGCCGACCGTCAGCACCAGGTAGACGAGGGGCACGAGCAGCAGCACGCCGAGCACGAGCACCTCGACCGCCGCCGACCCCTGCTCACGGCTCGGGCTCGAGCGCGGCATGCCCGGTCACCTCGATCACGCCGGGGGGCCCGAAGAGGCCGATGACGGGCAGCGGGATGCGCGCGCGCACCTCGGTCGTCCCGATGGCGCGTCGCTCGGTCCTGGAGGCCGTGATCGCCGCGGCGTACGTGGGCCCCAGGCTGTCGGTGAGGAGCCGCCGAGCGCGGACCGCGCCGTCCTCGTCGGTGTTCCCGACGATCGCGGACCACCTCGCGCCCTCCGCCACCGCGGCCAGCGCGGTGTTCCGCACGAGCAGCACGGCACCGACCTGCAGCACCCCGAGCACGAGGGCGAGGAGGAGCACGGCGGTGAGCACGAACTCGGCGGGGGCGCTGCCGCGCTCCGCCGCGTGCTTCACAGCCCGGAGACGCTGGCGATCGCCTGGTTGAACAGCGCGATGAGCGCCGGCCCCGCGACGCCCCAGAGCAGCACGACCAGGCCGGCGGTCATCATCGTGACGAGCACCCAGCCGGGCACGTCGCTCTATCGTCATTCCCATGTCCCGGCGCCTCGTCACGTACCTTCGGCTCTCGAACGCGACGGACGCCTCCTCCTCCATCGCTCGCCAGCGCGCCGACCTTGCCGCCTACGCCAGCCGGGAGGGCCTCGTCCAAGTCGGCGAGTTCGTGGACGACGGAGTCTCGGGTCGCAAGGCGAGGGAGAACGCCGACGCGGCGGTTCGCATGCTCGCGGAAGACGAGGCGGACGTGCTTGCCGTCGCCGCGCTCGACCGCTTCTCTCGGCAAGGAGCAACGAAGCTCGGTGCGCTCCTCGACGTGCTGGAGGCTCGGCCTGAAGCGCGGTTCGTCTCCCTGAAGGAGGGCGACTCCGGTGATCCGACCTTCAGGCTCAGGACCGTGATCCTTGCCGAGATCGCGCGTACCGAGGCCGAGAACACCGCGGCGCGTGCTCGCTCGGCGCACGCCTATCGGCGCACCGTAGGTCGTTTCGCGGGTTCGACCGTCCCCTTCGGCTTCCGCTCGGTGCGCGCGACGGAGGGAGCCCCTGGTCAAGTCCTGGTGCCTGCTCCGGATGAGGTCGCCATCGTGGAGGAGGTCGCCGCGCGCATCCTGGCGGATGAGTCCCTCACGGCGATCGCCCGCGATCTGGGTGATCGCGGGATTCCAACCGCCCGCTCGGCGTACCGGCGGGCGGTGCAGATCGGCGAGGACCCGACCGGTCTCGACCGCGGCACGTGGTGGGTCTCGACGGTCTCGACTACCTGGCGCTCGCCGCATCTACTCGGCCAGGCGACGCACAAGGGCCGTGTCCTCCTCGGCGACGACCATCTCCCCCGCAAGCCGTGGGAGGCGCTAGTCGACCGGCGCACGTTCGACGCTCTGGAAGCGCGCCTCGCGCCCCAGTCGCAACGTCCCCAGCGGCGCCGAGCGGCGCGCCTCCTGTCCGGCTTCTTGGCGTGTCGAGCGTGCGGCCGAACCATGTACGTGAACGCCGCGCGCCAGGTCCACTACGGGTGCGCCCATGGCAAGAGCGCCGAGCGAGGTCCGGCGCCCCAGGTAGCGGCCGACGCCCTCGACGCGTATGTCGAGGGGCTCTACCTCGGCATCGTTGGCGACGCTCCCGAGTGGGAGGTCGTGACGGCCCTCGACGACACCCGCGATGCCGACCTCGCGGAGGTTGCTGGCGCGCTCCGCGAGGCGACGGCGGCCATGATCGAGAAGGGGGCGGACCGCCCGGCGCTACTCGGTCGGATCGAGGCGCTCGTGGCCCAGCGCGACGAGATCGAGGCGACGCCTCGCGTGATGACGACCGAGCGGCGCCGCACCGGGCGCACGCTCCGCGACGCCTGGGGCTCGTCGTCACTCGACGAACGGCGTGCACTCCTCGGCGAGGCGATCGGGCGGATCGAGATCGGGCCTGGGCGCCCTGGACGGCACGGGATCGATCCGGCACGGGTGCGCGTGTTCTGGAACTCCTAGGCATCGCCGACGAGAGGGCGATCGAGGCTCCGTTCGCCAGTCGTGTCGGACTAGGGGAAGAAACGTCATTCTCACTTCTCCCTCAAGAAGCGCTCTCTCTTGAGCAGTAACTAGAAGTGACGTTCATTCCGCCATTCCGTCATCCCGCTCGCCCTTGAGGCCGGCTCGTCGATATTTCTCCGGCGTGTCGTGAGCAGCAGGGACGCCCTGGCCCTCTCTCCCTTCAGATCCCGTTAGTGGATCTCCCGCGGCGCCCCCTCTCGCCGCGGTTCGCTCCGCCTCGGAGTTCTGGTCGCGCGTCGAGCAGAGCCTCACCTCGACTTCACGCGCCTCCGAGGCGGAGCGTTTCTCGCCATCCGCGGCGCCTGTTGCCGTTACGTCTCGCATAGGAGTCCCGATGCCGATCGTCCTGCATACGTTCACGTGCCGCGCTTGCGGCGAAACGTCAAGCGCCACCCGGCCTGCGGCCACGTGCTCGAACGCGTGCCGAGCATCGGAGTACCGCCGCCGCAAGCGCGAGCGAGAGGCGGCTGCACGTGCCGCTATCAGCGCGGGGCTCAACGGGGACGCCTCTGCACTCGCGCTCGGCCTCTCGGCGGTCCTCCGCGGATGACGAGATGGCGTTTAGTTCGTCACTTCTAGTTGATCTTCAACGGCGCTCTCTCGTAGAGAGGCCGTGTCCCCTTGCCCCTTCTGGTGAGGAAGGGCTGATCAAGACCATCTCCGCGGTCGACGACCTACGCCCCGTACGTGCCCCCGACTCGCCCCCCGTGCCCCCTACTTCAAGCGCGCTGGCACGACGCCGAGGGGGCTCTGCCCCATGTCCTCGGCCAGAGGCCGATCTTCGCCCCTCAAGCCGCTCTCGGCTTGCCGTATACGCGCGGCTCCGCCGCCTCCCCGTCTGGAGATCCCATGTCCTCGCTCCTCGACTACGCCGCCAACGCGCACCGGATCCCGGCACCGCCGTCCCCGCTCCCGGGCCAGCACGCGCGCCGCGCCTCCCGCGACTACGGCGTCACGTCCGCGACCTCATGGCCCGTCGATCTGCTCCCGGCCGCGGCGCTCGCGGAGGACCTCCTGGCTCGGGGCGTCACGTTCCGCCGCGGGGTCGGGTACGCCCAGCACGGCGCCTATCGCGAGCCGGACCAGATCGCCCGGATGCTTCCCGACCTCCTCGACGACGTCGCGGACACCCTCCCGACGACGAGCGCGGCCGACTGGGAGCGGTTCCTCGGCGAGGTCCTCCCCCAGATCGAGGACGGCTTCGCGGACTGGGCCGCGGAGGCGAGCGGCCTCGACGGGCTCCCGGACGGCTATATCGAGGGCGTCCACGACATGGTCCTCGGCGACTGGATGCGCGCCGAGGACGAGCGCCAGATGCGCCTCCTCCCCGAGCACCGCGCGAACGACGCCAGGAACCGCGCCGACGCATCCGCGCTCCGGTTCACGGCCCAGGACCTCCGCACGTCGGCGGCAGCGCGGCGCCGTCTCATGGACGCGATCCGCCCCCACCTGGCCGAGCAGCACGCCGAGGCCGTCGAGGACGACGCCGCGACGATCGCCTGGCTCGCCAGCTTCGACGGCCGCCCGGTCATCCGCCGCTCAGAGATCTCGGCGCTCTACGCGGAGGCAGGCCGCCCTGGCGCCGTTCCGCCCGCGCGCCTTCGCACGCTCGCGGAGGACCGCTGGGGTCCGGCCGTGAAGACCCGCGGCCACTTCTTGCACCGCCCCGCGACCGCGGCGGCCTCCTAGCCCGGCGCCGTTGCGCCGTCCCCGCGCCTCCGGGCGCACCCCACCAGAGAGGAACACCCCATGAGTTATCCGAAGATCTCGTCCGGCGAGGGCACCACCCGCCTCGTCTCTGCGTTCGACGAGCCCGCGGAGTTCATCGTCCAGGCCGTGCCCGGCGCCGTCGAGGCGCGGGCCGCGTGGCAGGACGCGAACGCCGAGGGAGTTCGCTTGACCGCTGAGAGCCGCGCGCTGGGCCTCCGGCTCCGCGACATGCGGCGGGAGCACGCACCGGCCGCGGAGGTCGAGGCCGTCGAGGCGGAGGCCCGCGACCTGGAGGCGCGCATCCGGCGCCAGACCGGCGTCTCCGGCGCCGCGCTCCGGGCGTTCCTGGACGTCGTCCACGAGGCCCGCACGGCCGACGACTCGCTCAAGCGCCTCGCGGCGCGAGAGGCGCTCGCCGCCCAGACGGACGTCGAGGAGGCCGCCCGAGTCCTGTTCGCTCGCCTCGCTGAGCGCGACCGCGCCTGGTCCGTCGCGGGCTCGCCGGGGGTCTCGTGGCAGCGCAAGACGGGCCACAACCCGCGCGGCGCCCTCATGCTCGCGCAGCAGACGATCGAGGGCGTGGTCCGCGGCTTCGATACGCGCGCGACCGCGCTGGCCGCGGCGGGCGAGGAGCACACGTACGGCGACCCGGATCTCGGTGGCGTGTCGGCTGAGATGGCCGCGAAGGGCGCCGCGATGCAGTGGCACGCGGACACGTACTCGGCCCAGCGGGCGACCCGATGAGCCTCGACGCCGCGACGATCGCCCGCCTCGCCGCTGAGGCCGTCGAGGCCGCCCCGGCGCCAGAGCGCGTCGAGGACCTCGACGCCCAGACCCGCCGTGCGGTCGAGCGCGGCGCCGAAGCGGCGGGAGTGAGTCCCGCGACCTTCTGGGCGGCGAGCCGCTCGGCGGCCGCAGCGAGCGCTGAGACCGCCGACGAGGCCCGGCGCATCGCGGAGAGGATCCGCCGCTAGACCCCGAGGGGCGTCCGAACCGGGCGCCCCTCGGCTACGCCTCGCGCAGTCCACCCCGCTCGCGCCCTCCGTGCATCCTCGACACGATCTCGTGCCGACCGGCCATCTCGTCGCAGTACCGACGCCATGCCACCTCGGCGGCCTTGTCGCCGGTCTCGTACCGGCCCACGAGCGTGCGCCCCTCGCTGGTCTCCGCCCAGGTCACGAGCCGGAACCGCGTGCGCTCGTCCCGGCACCTCACGCGCCGGATCACCCCGACCGGCTCCGGTCGCCCTGGGACGAGCAGCTGCCACTCCACCGTGGTCGCCGTCATGCGCCCCCGCCAGTCGAACCCCACCCCGTACTCATAGCCCCGACCTCAGACCTGGAGCCCCGATGCCCACCTCTACGCCCTCCCGCCGAGCCCGCGACCGCGAAGCTCGCTACCTCGCCGCGCTCGACTCGGCGATCCGCACGCTCGCCCGGTTCGCAACCGCGGCGGAGGCCCATCGCGCGCCTGTGCGCCTGATCGCGCCGGTCTCGCGCTCGGCGTGGCTCGCCATGGACGAGGACGCGCGCCGTGCGCTGATCGCCGAGAACGTGAGCGCGGAACATCGCGCGAGGTTCGAGGAAGGCGAGCGGCTCCGAGCCGAGCAGCGCGCGATCGCGGCGCGTAACGCGGAGGCGAAGGCGGAGCGACGAGTCGCGGAGGCGGAACGCCAAGCGAGAGCCAACGACGAGACCGCGACGCGGCGCCCGGCGCCTCACGCATCCGCCGCGCCGACCCGCTGGCTGGTCTCATGCGCGCACGGTTGCGGCGCGATGCTGCCGACGTCGGGTCCGAGGCCGATCGTCCGTTGGTGCTCTATCGGCGCCGCCGAGCACGCCGTCGGATCTCGCGCCTAGCGACGCACGCGCCAGCCCATCGGTGGGACACCGCTCCGCGCTGCACTCGCCGACGCCACCCTCGGCACCTTCTCCCAGGGCCATAGCCCCTGGGAGGGGACCCACAAGGGCTCAGCAGCAAGCCCGAGACGGCAGAGCACCTCAGGGTCCGCGTGCTCGATCGCTCTGGTCTTCACGGCCGCGCTCTCGCCCCTCCAGGCCCCCGATCACCCCGTTTACACGCCCCGTCCCTCCCGTAGGAGAACCGCATGACCGACACCGAAGCCCCGTTCGACATCGACGACTGGGCTATACCCGACCACTGGACCGACTCGGCCCGGGACCTCTTCGCAGAGGTGCTCACCGAGAACCCCAACCTCTCCGGCGCCGACCTCGCCGCGCTGGAGCAGGTCTGCGAACTCGCCTCGTCGGCCGAGGCCCTCGCCGCGGTCGCACGCGCGGCGGGATACGTCTCGACCGGCTCGACGGGTCAGACCGTCGTTCACCCGGCGCAGATCGAGGCGCGCCTAGCCCGGACGGCGGCCGCGACGATCCTCGCCCGGCTCGCGCCATCCCGCGCGGCCCGCTTCACGGAGCGCGCGCGCCGTGCGGCGCGCACCCGTCACGGCACGACGACGTGAGGCGCCCCGTTTCGGCCGCGTCGCGGTCGTCTGCTCCGGAGATCGCGCCGCATGACGTAGGACGCACCCTCCCGAGCTTCGCGCCGCCGCCACCGCCTGACGGCTGGACCACCACCGCCGCGCTTGACGCTGCGATCGCCTACGCGGAGAGCCTCGCTCACCGCCCGGATCTCGGCGATCGCCGTCGACTCGCCTCGATCGCGTTCCGCGCGCTGATCGGCGCGACGCCAGGGCTCTCGCGCCTCTACGCCCGGGAACGCCTCACGGGGACGGACGTCTGGCGCCGCGCCTTCCCGGACCGGTCACGACTGGCCTCCCCCGGCCGCCCTGAGCGCGCTGAGACGGCCTCGTGAGCGGCGACCCTGCCGGCCCGCTCCCGGCACGGGAGGAGCGCCTCCAGCGCGCCCGTGCGGTCGTCACGGAGGCGCTCGACGCGCTCGACGAGGCGGACCCGTACCGCCGCGCCCTGGCCGAGATCCTCGGCCTCGTGCCGCTCCCGATCGCGGCCGTCTGGGCGCGCCGCCGCCCCCTCGGCGTGGAGCGGATCATCCGCGGCTACGCCGCGCGGCTCCTCCATGCACCCGAGGCGCCGCCCTCGCGCCGTGACGTGATTGCGGTCCGCCATGCGGCCCAGCACCCGGCGCGAACTCTCCTGGCCTGAGACGGCGCCCTGTCGGTCCCCGTGTCCACACTGGATGCATGACGACATGGCCGCGCAACCGCTACACCGGCCCCGGAGGGGGTCTCTACACGGGCCCGGGAGGCGGCCTCTACATCGGCCCCGATGGGGGCGCCTACATCGGGCCGGGCGGCGGCCTCTACATCGGGCCCGATGGCGGGATGTACATCGGCCCGGGGGGCGGTCTCTACACCGGGCCGGGCGGCGGGTTGTCGACCGGACCGGGCGGCGGCCTCTCGACCGGACCCGGTGGTGGCCTGTCGACCGGACCGGGCGGCGGGCTCTACACGGGCGCGGACTCGAACCCGTACCGCTCCAATACCCCGCCGATGCACGTGTTCGTCCCGTGGCTGCGCGCGAACGGCTACGGGTGGGCCGCGGATCTCCTCGGCCCTGCGCACGGCGTCTAACCTGTCGGCCGTGGTGGACCCGGAGTACGCGCTCGTATGGCCGCGCCCGCTATTCGACTGGGAGGCGCGGCGAGTCGTCGCCCTTGAAGACGACGACGTGCCTAGCGCCGCCGTTCTCCTCCTGGAGGAGGCCTTCCACGACCCGGGGGTCTCGCTCGCGCTCGTCCAGGAGATCGGCCCCACGGAACCTCCGTGGATCAGAGTCGGCGACCCCGACCGGGTTCGCGCATGGCTCTCGTCCGTCCTCGCAGACGAGAGGAAGCTCCGGCCCTACACGCCTCCGAAGTACTACGCCGAGCGCAACCACCAGACGGAGCTCGGCGAGTACACCGAGAGGCGGCCCCTCGCCAACGACGTCCTCGCCCTCATCGACGAACTTCAGGATCGCGGGTACTTCCCGAGCGTGTTACCTCGGGAATGTGTGGATGACCCGACGGACTACGAATTCGCCTCACGCGCGATCCAGGACGCAACGCATATCAGCGTCTCGTGGCCGATCGAGGGCGTCGAGCGCGAGTGGCTACCCGAGGCCGCGCTCTACTCGATCATCGAGTTCTTCCACGACCAGGCTCAGCGCCCGAGGACGCGCTCGATGCACACGTTCTCGGGCTGCGGTCCGCACTACTCGGCGCCGAACCGCCAGGCGGGCGGGGTCGTGTACCGCTGGCGCATGAACGAGGTCCTGAAGCGTCACGAGATCGCGCTGAGGCTTGGGAGCAAGGGCGAGGAGCGCGGTCGCCTGATCCAGCACTTCGGGCTCGGCCTCGACTCGCTCGCCGAGTCGCTTGTCGACGCGCCCGCAGGAGAGCCCGCGAACGAGGTCGCCGAGGGCGTCCGCATGTACCGTGAGCGCGGCGCCTCGGTCGCGCAGAAGCGCGCGGCGCTCCATCTCCTCGCGGGAGCGCTCGAACCGCGACGCAAGGCGATCTCCGCCGTGGTCCTCAAGAAGGATGAGTCGCACCTGTTCGAGATCGCCAACAACTACGCCATCCGACACCGCAACGCGGATCAGCGCACGGACGTCGGAGAGCCGTTCCTCGACTGGGTCTTCTGGAACTTCGTCTCGATGATCGACCTGATGAACAGGATCGAACAACGCGAGTAGCGTCCCCGCCCAAGTCGAGGATGCGCGCTTGATCTAGCCTGAGCGGCGTGGACGGCTCGACGGCAGATCATCTCCGCCGCCTTCGAGCGATCGCGGCGGAGTGGCGTGACGAGGTCGTCTCTGACTTCGACCGCGCCGAGGGGATCGAGGGCCGATACGGCCACGGCTCCCCCGAGTCCGACGCGGCGTGGGCGTCGCTCGACGAGGCGCGGTCGAGGCTTGCGGAGGCGCAGGCCGCCGTCGCGGCGGCGATCCGCGAGCGCGCGGGCTCTACGCCCCGGTGAGTTCTGGGGCGGAGGTCGCCTCGGCATACCTCGTGAACAGGCGCTCTTGCCGTGCCTCCAGCACGGGCGGCTTGGCGAACCCGAACGCCCGGTCGATGAGCCGGTCGAGTTCGGCGTGCGCCGCGAGGAGGTCGGTCGGCATGGCGAGCGGCGAGTAGAGGTCCGCGAGGCTCGCGCCCTCGTGCGCCGCACGGGCGTCGAGCACGCGGCGCCCCGCCTCGATGACGCGCCCGCGCTCGGCGTCGGAGAGAGCGGGGAGCGGGAACGTGTTCCAGACCGAGGTGGACCCGAACCGGTAGTCGCTCTTCAGCCGACCGCCGACCGTGAGCTGCCACGTGAGGAACATCGTCGAGGAGATCACGGCGAACCGGAGCCCGTCCGGGTCCGGCGTCACGAAGGTCGCGTCTCCCGCGACGACGTCGGGATCGAGGTAGGCGACGGTCGCGTAGGTACGTGCCTCGCTGAAGTGACGTGGGATGCAGAGGTACGGCGCCTCGGGCTGGTTCACTCGGTGGAACCGGTAGGGCGTGCCCGCGTCGCGGCGGACGTTGTCGTCGGTCGCGACGGACCGCCACGCCCGGACGGCCTCGACGTGCCGTCTGAGGAGCGGGCTCGCAGAGATCGCGCGGGCGTCGGGCTCGGGCATCCAGATGCACCACCGCTCGGTCACGCGGATGAGTTCTCGCGCGCCGACGAACCGCCGGATATACGGCCGGGCGACCTCGTCGGCGAGCGCCTCGGCGACCTCGTCGAGTTCGAGGAACAGGTGCCCGCCGTCCGCGGCCATGGAACCGAACGTGATCCGGCTGGCCAGAGCGGGCGCGAGCGGCGTACGGCGCTCGCTGGCGAACACGACGGGCCCGTTCACGAGGTAGCCGTTGATCGACCCGACCGCGGGCACCTCGACGGGCTCGGCGCTCGGGGTCGCGTACTCGAACAGGCGCGGCGCCGCTCCCCCGCGGTCGAAGCCGACGACGATGCAGTGAACCGCGGCGGAGTCGGTTGCCTCGGTAGTCCAGGCGAAGGTCCGGTGGGCGAACCGGATGCGCCACCCGAGGCCGAACAGGGGCCCGAAGAGGCTGGGCACGACGACGCCCTGCGCAACCGAATTCGTGGCGACGAAGGCGAACCGCCCCTCGGCGCCGTCGAGGTAGCGCGCGGCAAGGATGAACCACGCCGTGACGAAGTCCATCTCGCCCGAGTAGGCGGCACCCCACGCGGCGGCCATCTCGTCCGTTTGGGCGCCCGTGCGCTGGGCCTTGCCGAGGAAGGGCGGGTTCCCGAACACGTACGTCGTGACGCCCTCGGTCGGGAACGTCGCGGCCCAGTCGAGCGTGAGCGCGTCGGCGTGGACGATGCTCGCGGCGACCGTGATCGGGAGGCGCTCTGGCGCGTGCCCAAGGGTCTCGGCCATGCGCCGGTTCGCCTGGTGGTCGACAAGGAACATGGCGGTCTCGGCGATCCTCGCGGGCCACCAATTGATCTCGATCCCTGCGAACTGGTCGGGCGTGACGCGGAGCGTCCACGTCGCGTCGAGCATGTAGGACGTCGTCTCGCCACGAAGCTCGCGGAGCCGCTCCAGGAGTCGAAGCTCAAGGTCGCGCATCTCCCGGTAGGCGACGATCAGGAAGTTTCCGCATCCGCAGGCCGGGTCGAGGTAGCGGATCCCGCCGCGCGACTCGTGGAGTCGTTCGAGGGCTTGCTCGGACGGCCACGCGGCCTTCAGCGCCTCCTCCATCTCGTCGAGCAGCAGCGGCCGGAGCGTCTTGAGGATGTTCCCCTCGGTCGTGTAGTGCTCGCCGAGCCCGTGCCGTGCGCGGCGGCTGGAGAGCCCCTGGAACAGGGCGCCGAAGATCGCCGGGGAGACCCCGTCCCACGACTCGGCGCACGCCGCGAGGAGCGCGTCGCGCATCCCGCGGTCGAAGGTCGGAATATCGACCCGCTCGCGGAACAGGCCGCCGTTCACGTAGGGGAACACCTTGAGGCGGTCGTCGAGGTGCGCGGATCGCCGCGGGAGCGGAGTGTCGAGGACCTGGAACAACTGGGTGATGAGCGCGCCCGCGTCGGAGCCGTCCTCGGCCGTGGACTCGCGGACGAACCGCTCGAAGGCGCCGTCCTCCCAGAGCCCCTCAGCGTCGTCGCCGTAGAGCAGGAACAGGAGCCGCGTCATGAAGATCGCGGCGTCGTGCGAGTCGTGCCCCTCGGCGGCGGCGTCGAGGTCGCCGAGCAGCGCGTCATAGAGCGCGCCCATGGCGCGCGCCGCCTTGACCGTCACGGCCTCCTGTGCCTCGGTCACGCGTCGCGGCGCCCGATAGCCGGAGAGGAACGCGAACTGGCGCACGTTGCGGGCGAGGTCCACGACGCGGAAGCTCACGGGTTCGTCCGCTGGCGACTCCAGATCCGTGACGACGACGCGATCGAAGTCCGTACTCACGATGTAGCGAGGCATCTCCGCGGCGGAGATGTCGCCGCTGGCGAGGTAGTCCTCCGCCTGAGATCCCGCGGCGTTCAGATCGCGCCCACGGCTCTTGTGCTCGGCGATCATGACGCCCGGCATGAATACGTCGATCCGGCCGACCTCACCCGTGCTCGCGCGGCGGGCCCGCCGCTCGAACACGGCGACGCTCCTCCGGTCGACGCCGAACACGTCGAACAGGTCGTTCCACCAACTCTGGGCGTCGGCGTTCTCGCGCTCGGCGTCCCGCCAGGCCGCGACGAACCGCTGAGCGCGGCGAACCATCTCGGTCGTGCTCAGCGGCTTGGGCTTCGACGACGTCGACGGCATGACCAACGTGTAGCACGGCCGCCCTCGCATGATCGCCTCGACGCTACGGTCTCCGCATGACCGACGTCGCCTTCGACCCGCTGGCGACGCCAACGTGCCCCGACGACCTCGTCCCGATGGAGGCAAGCGGCGACGTCCGCGAGATCGCTACGGACGGGGTTGCGGTCGTCGAGGGTACGGCCTACTGGCGGTGCCCCCTCTGCGGTCTCGCTCGCCTCGGGTGACCACGTCGCGCGTGTGCAGGGTCTAGCGACAACCTGGTACGTCGCCGCGATCGGGCGCATCGTCGTCGAGGGGCGCGGTCTGCGCGCGGGTGAGCACGGCCGTCGTTCGGACGCTCGCCATCCGGACCTCCTGGGTATCGGGGTGTGCGCCAGTGTGCCGAGTCGGCGCACACCGCGTCGGAAGTTCTCCACAGGTGCGCACGATCCGGCCGCCCCGGGTCACAGTCCGCTTCCGACCGAGCCGCGCGAGGCTGATGCCCATGAGCGAGCAGCGGACGACGGAGGTGGACGCCGGAGCGGCCGAGATGGAGTCGATGCCGGTCGAGACGGCACGGATCATCCGCACCGGCACGGTCTGGACGGCCGCGGCGATGCTCGCGCCGGCGCTCGGGCTGGGCCCGCTGCTCGCCGGCGGCTGGCGGCCGGGCGCGATGCCGATCGTGTTCGCCGCCGCGTGGTGGCTCGGTGCCCTCGTCGCGGCCGCGGGCCTCGCGCTGCTGGTGTGGGCGGGGTGCCCCGTGCTCGGCTTCCGGCTCGCGCAGGCCTACCGGCAGAAGGTCGTCTCGATCCGGGTGGGCATCGTGCTGAACCTCAGCGGCATGACCCTCGCCGGCCTCGCGATCCTGCTCGCGCCGGTCTCGCACTGACCGCGGGTCTCGGGGGCGCTCAGCCCGCGGGGTGGACGAAGGACTCTCTCGAGTGCGGCGCGGTGGGCGTAGCCCGGCGAGCACATCGGTGAGGAGGCGCAGCGGATGGCGCGGAGGCGCAGCGCGTTCGGCGGCGGCATCGCCAGGGCCCTCCTGGTACCCGCGGTGACGGTCGTCGCCCTCCCCGCGGTCGGCCTTCGCCGTGCGGCCTCCGCCGCAGCCGACCGCCTGGTCCCGGTGCTGGCGTCGGCGGTGCTCTCCCGGCTCGACCTCGACGCCGTCGCCGCGCGGATCGACGTCGACGCGCTGGTGGACCGGGTGGACATCGACCGCGTGCTCGCCCGGACCGACGTGGCCGGGCTCGCCCGCTACATCTCAGCCGAGATCGACCTGCCCGACCTCCTCCGGGCGACCGCCGGGACCGCGTCGTCGGAGCTCACCCACGGGGTGCGCGACCGGAGCGCGCAGGCCGATCTCGTGGTCGCCGAGGCGATCGACCGCTTCCTGCATCGGGCGGAGCGGCAGCCGGGCGACCGAGCCCACGGGCCCGCGAGGTGAGCGACACGCGCCGGCCGGAGGCGCGGCCGTGGCACGACGCCGCGCCTCCCGCCGTCATCGCCTTGGGCCACCGCGCCGCCCTCCGGGGCGCCTCAGCCGGGATCGTCAGCCGGGTGCTGGCGAACGGCATCGACGGCGTGGTCGTCGTGCTCCTGGTGGTGGCCGGCTACCTCGCCGTCGTCGGGGTCCGGTTCGTGCTCTCGCCCATCACCTTCGCGCTCCCCGTCCCGAGCTCCGCGGGCGCGGTCGCCGTCCTGCTCGCCGCCCAGGTGCTCTACTTCGCCCTGGCGTGGGCCGCGCTCGGCGCCACCTACGGCGACCGGGTGCTCGGCCTCGCCGTCACCGACGATCGCGGCCGCCGACTGCGATGGGGCCGCAGCGTCGTCCGCGCGGTCCTCTGCACCGCCTTCCCGCTCGGTCTCGCGTGGGTGCTCGTGAGCAGGCGGAACCGGTCGGTCCAGGATCTCCTGCTCCGCTCCGCGGTCGTCTACACGTGATGCGGGCGGCAGCGCGGCCTCCTCGGGCGATCAGGCCTGCACGGTGACGAGGGTGCCGATCGGCGCCCAGCCGTAGAGCGCGGCGACGTCCTTCAGCGACATGTGCACGCAGCCGTGCGAGCCCTGGGTCTTGTAGAGCGGGCTGCCGAGGGGGAAGTGCTGCCACGGAGCGTTGTGGAACCCGTCGCCGCCGTTGAACGGCATCCAGTACTTCACGGGGTCGTTCCACGACCCGTTGACATCGGACCCGGACAGCACGGTGTTCCGCATCTTCGCGGTGATGCGGGTCGTGCCGACGGGCGTCGCGTCGTTGACGTTCGTGAGCGCCGACGCACCGGTCGTCACCGCGCCCGCAAGGAAGAGCGTGTGACCGGAGCACGCCCACAGGTGCTGCTGCTTGATGCTCACGTAGATGTGCTTGACCCCGGGCGCGCTGTGGGTGCAGACCGTCGCCACAGGCGTGGGCTTCGGGGTCGGCGTCGCCGACGGCGTGATCGTGGCGACCGGTGCGCTCGTGTGCGCGGCGGCCGGGGTGGCGCTCCCCGCCGAGGGCGTGC
>NZ_JBQCGC010000088.1:0-2639 GCF_051956055.1 Amnibacterium sp. | reverse complement strand
GGATCGGATCCGGGTGAAGTACGTCGAGGTGGGGCGTCCGGCGCCGACGAAGGTGGATCTGCTGCGTCGGGCGGTGGAGGACGGGATCCTGCCCGGACTCGATCCCGACACCCCCGTCCATGACGACTGACACCCGCGGCCCGTCGATCGCCCACGTCGGCGCGATCCGGTTCCAGCGCTACCTCGGCGTGATCGTCGCGGCGTTCGGCCTGCTCTACGCGCTGCAGACGCTCGACGCCCTCGTTGTCGACTGGCCGACGATGGCGGGCCCGCTCGGCGGCGCCGCCGTCGCGCTCGTCGCGGCGTCCGTGCTGCTCGGTACCGTCGCGGGCCTGGTGCCGTCCCGCGCGCGCAGCCTCTTCCTGGCCGCAGCGATCGTGTTCGCCGCCGCCGTGGTCGTCTGGCCGTGGTCGATCCGCGCCCCGGTGCCGGACACCCCGATGCCCTGGTTCATCGGCGTGCTGCCGGTGGAGGCCGCCTACCTGACGGTCGCGTTCCGCCGCCACGCGGCGCCCGTCGCGGGCTCGGTCCTGCTCAGCGTCGTGATCGCCCTGCTCCTCGTGACCCGTGGCGGCCTCGGCCCAGCGGACGCGTTCGCGAACGGGCTGTTCGGCATCGCGATCTCCGTGGCGCTCGTGATCCTGATCGCCGCCGTGCGGCACGGCGTGGCGCGAGCCGACCGCGCCCAGCAGGCCGCGCTCGCCGGCTACGGCCGCTCGCGCCTCGACGACGCCACCGAGAGCGAGCGGGTGCGGACCGACGCCCTCGTGCACGACTCCGTGCTCACCACCTTCCTCGCGGCCGCGGCCGCCAGGGACGAGGAGGCGGAGCGGCTCGCGCGGCGGATGGCCGCGAACGCGCTCCGCGTGCTCGCGCACGTCAGCCGCGCCTCCGACACCGGCCACGGTGTGCCGTTCGGCAAGGCGCTCAGCGATGCGGCCGACCGCTTCGCCCCGCTCCTGCCCGGCTGGGAGGTGCAGGAGGTCGGTGCGCTGCGCGACCTCGTCGTGCCCGTCTCGGCCGCGGATGCGGTGGTCGACGCGATGCTGCACGCGATCGAGGCGGGTCAGCTGCACGCGGAGGGCGCGACCACGCGCTCGATCCGGATGAGCGAGCTCGGCCCGGACGGGCTGCGGATCGTCGTCACGGACGACGGCGCCCCGCTCGACCCCGCCGAACCCGAGCACGAGCGCGCGGCGCTGCTCCGCGTCGCCGCCGAGCTGATGCGGAGCATCGACGGTCGCGCCGACATCCGCTCGGAGCCGGCGGTCGGCACGACGGTCACCCTCAGCTGGGGCTCGGTCGTCGTGACCGGCACCGCGCCCCGCCCGGAGCCGACCGAGGTGCCGGCGTGATCGTCGTCCCGAGGTGGTTCTCCGCGGGCATCGCCTCCGCCGTCGCCGCCTACACCGCGGCCTACGCGATCCTGTGGATCGCGATCGGCCGCTCGCCGCTCACGAACCTGATCGCGCTCGGCCTCTTCGGCATCGCGTTCGGGCTGTGCATCGCGCGCGCCGGGCGTGCCTCGCTGCCCTCGACGGCGGTGATCCTCGGCTGCGGGCTGAGCCTGCCGCTGCTCGGCTCCGCCGGCCTCGACCCGGTGCGCGACAGCTACAGCAGCGGAGCCTGGTACGTCTCCGGGGTCTCCTGCCTCGTCGTCATGCTGCTGTGGCGCCGCCGCGCCGCCGCGGCCTGGGTGCTGCTCGCGGCGCTGCTCGTCCACACCTTCGCGTGGGGCGGCCTCGACGCCCTCAACGGGTTCGGCGTCGTCGCGGCCGCGCTGCTCATCACGGTCATGGCCGCGGGCGGCTGGGCGGTCGCCCGAACCGAGCACCACCTGAGCTCCTTCTCCGTGGCGGAGCTGGAGACGCTCGAGTGGGAGGCGGCGCAGGCCGCGTACCACACCGAGCGGCAGGTGCGCCTCGCCACCACCGCCAGGCTCGCCTCCGGGATGCTGCAGCGCATCGCCACGGCCGAGCGCGGCCTGACCGATCAGGACCGGTTCGAGTGCCGGCTGCTCGAGCAGACGATCCGCGACGAGATCCGCGGCCGCCGCCTGCTGAACGACGCGGTGCGCGAGCAGGTCATCGCGCATCGGCGGCGCGGGGCGCTCGTGCAGGTGAACGACGACGGCGGTGTCGACGACATCCCGGTCGCCGTGCTCGACCCGCTGCTCGAGCGGGTCGCCGCCGCGATCGACGGCCTCGTCTCCGATCGGATCATCATCCGCACCGCCCCGCGCGACTCGGACAAGGCGATCACCGTCGTCGCGATGTCGAGCGACCCCGTCGCCGCCGCGCTCGGCATCGACGACGGCGAGGAGCAGGTCGACCTGTGGCTCGAGCTCGATCGGCCGGTGCTCGCATGACGGGCCGCACCCCAGGTCTGGGGGCGGCTCGAACCGGGGTGGGCGCCGCAGCGCCGGTGACCCCCGCAACTACACTCGCGGCGTCCTTCGGGGGACGCCACGCGCAGGAGGAGGAGGCCGGTCGTGTCGATCGCGCATGCTGAGAGTGCCACTGATGTGGTGCGGGTCGCCGTTGTGGATGATCACGAGTCGGTGCGGTTGGGGTTGCTTGCTGCGTGTATGCGTGAGGGGTATCAGTTCGTCGATGAGGGCGCGAATGTCGCGGAGTTGA
>NZ_JBQCGC010000087.1:0-5782 GCF_051956055.1 Amnibacterium sp. | reverse complement strand
CCTTTTGATGCGTCGGTGCGGTCACGATGCTCGCTGCGCTCGCGCCTCGACCGGCGGGCGGGTGGGCGCGGAGCGACACCTCCGGTGGTCGAGGTGCGGCGAAGCCGCCTCGAGACCACCCCGGGCCGTGAATACTGTGCTGACGTGACCTACGAGTTCGAGCGCAACCATCGGATCGTCGTCCTCGGAGGCGGTCCCGGCGGCTACGAGGCGGCGCTTTCCGGTGCGCAGCTCGGTGCGGAGGTGACGCTCGTGGAGCGTGCCGGCGTCGGCGGCTCCGCCGTGCTCACCGACGTCGTGCCCTCGAAGACCCTCATCGCGACGGCGAACTCGATGGGCGCGATCCAGCGCATCGCCCGGCTGGGCGTGCGCTTCTCCGTGCCGAACGAGGCGGGCCGTCATGTCGCACCGGAGGTCGCGGTCGACCTCAGGGCGGTGAACCGCCGGCTCAAGGACCTCGCGAACCAGCAGTCCGAGGACATGCGCGCGAGCCTCGAGCACGCCGGGGTGAAGGTCGTGATCGGCGAGGGCCGTCTCGACGGCCCGGGACGCGTCATCGTCTCGACGGGCCGCGGGCGCACCGCGCACGACTTCGACGAGATCGAGGCCGACACGACGGTGGTGGCCGTCGGGGCGAGCCCGCGCAAGCTCCCCACCGCGATGCCGGACGGCGAACGCATCCTCACCTGGACCCAGCTCTACGAGCTCGACGAGGTGCCGGAGCACATCGTCGTGGTCGGTTCGGGCGTCACCGGCGCCGAGTTCGCCTCCGCGTACATGCAGCTCGGCAGCGAGGTGACGCTCATCTCGAGCCGCGACCGCGTGCTGCCGGGGGAGGACGCGGACGCGGCGAACCTGCTCGAGGACGTGTTCACGCGCGGCGGCATGCACCTCATGTCCCGCAGCCGGGCGACGAAGGTGGAGCGTGACGGCGACGGCGTCGTCGTCACCCTCTCGGACGGGCGGGAGGTGCGGGGGAGCCACTGCCTGATGGCCGTCGGCTCCGTGCCGAACACCTCAGGGGTCGGCCTCGAGGAGGCGGGCGTGCAGCTCGACCCGTCGGGGCACATCCGCGTGAACCGCGTCGCCTCGACCTCGCGCCCGTCGATCTACGCCGTCGGGGACTGCACGACCTTCCTCCCGCTCGCCTCCGTCGCGTCGCAGCAGGGGAGGACCGCGGTGTTCCACGCGCTCGGCGACGCGGTCGTGCCCACCGAGCTGCGGAACGTGACGAGCAACATCTTCACCGCGCCCGAGATCGCCTCCGTCGGCTGGACGCAGAAGCAGATCGAGGACGGGATCGCGCAGGGCGAGATCTACAAGCTGCCGCTCGAGACCAACCCGCGGGCGAAGATGCAGAGCATGAAGGACGGCTTCGTGAAGCTGTTCGCGCGGACCGGCTCCGGCACGGTGATCGGCGGCGTGATCGCGTCGCCGCGCGCATCGGAGCTGATCCTCCCAATCGCGCTCGCGGTCGAGCACCGGCTCACCGTCGACCAGCTGGCGCGGGCGTTCAGCGTGTACCCGAGCCTGTCCAACGCGATCACGGACGCGGCCAGGGCCATGCACATCGTCGCCTGACCCGCGCCTCCCCTTCGTCGTTCAGGAGATCCGGGCGCGGTGCGCCGAAATCTCCTGAACGACGAAGGGGGCTACGCGGGGACCGGGACCTCGTCGAGGATCTCGAGCAGGACGGTGCCGGAGGAGACGGTGGTGCCGGGCGTCGCCGCGACGCGTCCGACGACCCCGTCCCGGTGGGCGGTGAGGGGCTGCTCCATCTTCATCGCCTCGAGCACGGCGACCAGGTCGCCCGTGACGACCCGCTGCCCCTCCTCGACCGCGACCTTGACGACCGTCGCCTGCATCGGCGCCTTGACGGCGTTCCCGGAGGTGGTGCTCGCCCGGCTCGCGGCGGAGCGGCGGCGCGGGGGAGGGGGCGCGGCCGTCGCGGCCTCCGGCCTCGCGAGCGCGGTCGGCAGCGACACCTCGATGCGCTTGCCGTTCACCTCGACGGTCACGCGCTGCCGCTCGTCCGGTCCGGGGCCCGTCGGGTCCTGGTCGCCGAGCGAACCGCTCCACGGCTCGATGGTGTTGTCGAACTCGGTCTCGATCCAGCTCGTGTAGACGCCGAACCGGCCGGACTCGGCCGTGAACGCGGGGTCGCGGACGACGGCGCGGTGGAACGGGATGACGGTCGGCAGGCCGGCGACCTCGAACTCCGCCAGCGCCCGGCGGGAGCGCTCGAGCGCGTCCGCGCGGTCCGACCCGGTGACGATGAGCTTCGCGAGCAGCGAGTCGAACGCGCCGGAGACGACGTCGCCCGTGGTCACGCCCGAGTCGATGCGGACGCCTGGGCCTCCCGGCACCCGGAAGGAGCGCACGGGACCGGGCGCGGGCAGGAAGTTCCGGCCCGGGTCCTCGCCGTTGATCCGGAACTCGAACGAGTGCCCGCGCGGTTCCGGGTCGTCGTAGCCGATCGGCTCGCCCTCCGCGATCCGGAACTGCTCGCGCACCAGGTCGAGGCCGGTGACCTCCTCCGACACCGGGTGCTCGACCTGGAGGCGGGTCTTCACCTCGAGGCACGAGACCGTGCCGGCGGAGCCGATGAGCAACTCGCACGTGCCGGCGCCCACGTAGCCGACCTGCTGCAGGATCGCCTTCGAGGAGCGGTACAGCAGCTCGCGCTGCTCCTCGGTGATGAAGGGCGCGGGCGCCTCCTCGACGAGCTTCTGGTGTCGGCGCTGCAGCGAGCAGTCGCGGGTCGACACGACGACGACGGTGCCGAACGCGTCCGCGAGGCACTGCGTCTCCACGTGGCGCGGCTTGTCGAGGTACTTCTCCACGAAGCACTCGCCGCGGCCGAACGCGGCCACCGCCTCGCGGGTCGCGGACTCGAACTGCTGCGGCACCTCCTCGAGCGTGCGGGCGACCTTCAGGCCGCGGCCGCCGCCGCCGAACGCCGCCTTGATGGCGATCGGGAGGCCCACCTCCTGCGCGAACGCGACGACCTCGTCGGCGGTCTCCACGGGGTTCAGGGTGCCGGGCGCGAGCGGCGCGCCGACGGACTCCGCCACGTGGCGGGCGGTCACCTTGTCGCCGAGGGCCTCGATCGCCGCAGGGGGCGGCCCGATCCAGATCAGCCCGGCGTCGATGACGGCCTGCGCGAACGCGCTGTTCTCGGCGAGGAAGCCGTAGCCCGGGTGCACCGCGTCCGCGCCGCTGCGCCGCGCGACGGAGAGCAGCTTGTCGATGACGAGGTAGGTCTCGGCGCTGGTCGACCCGCCCAGCGCGTAAGCCTCGTCCGCGAGCCGCACGTGGCGCGCGTCGCGGTCCTGATCCGCGTAGACGGCGACGGAGGCGATGCCCGCATCCCGAGCGGCCCGGATGATCCGGACGGCGATCTCACCCCGGTTCGCGACCAGCAGCTTCGTGATGCGCCTCGGCGCCGGATCCGGCTCCCCGGTCGCCGGAGGCTCGTCGCGCCGGAGGCGCCGGGAGGGGCGATCGGGGGCAGACATGGATCCTTACTGTATTCGCAGGCGGCCGAAGGCCTTTGGTGACCTCGTACAAACCTTCAGCGGAATCGATGTGCGAGGCGTACGGGCTCAGGCGCCGGTGGCTCGGTTCCAGAGGGACGGCCAGGCGACCCCCGTGCGCCGGACGAGGCGGCGGAGGGTGCTGAGCGACAGCCCGACCACCGTGGACGGGTCGCCCTCCACGTGCTCGATGAACGGGCCGGCGAGCCCGTCGATGGTGAACGCGCCCGCGACCGAGAGCGGCTCGCCGCTCGCCACGTAGGCGTGGATCTCGGCGTCCTCCAGGTCGGCGGCGAAGCGGACGGAGGCGCGCGCCGTCTCCCCGTGCCCCTCCCCGGTCCGGGCGTCGATCAGGTGGTGCCCCGAGTGGAGCACGCCCGTCCCGCCGCGCTGCGCGTGCCAGCGCGCGGTCGCGATCGCCGGCTCGAGGGGCTTGCCGAAGGTCGTGCCGTCGAAGGCGAACGCGGAGTCGCCGCCGAGCACGAGCGCGTCGGTGCGGCCGAGCATCGCCGCGACCGCCTCCGCCTTGCGCTGCGCGAGCAGCTGCACGAGCTCCTCCGGCCGCAGCACCTCGCCGCGCGCCGCCTCCGCCGCCGCGACGACCGCCTCCTCGTCGACGCCGGGCGGCACCGTCTCCGGCTCGATGCCGGCGGCGCGGAGCAGCGCGAGCCGGGCGGGGGAGGTGGAGGCGAGGACGAGGCGCACGACCCCACTCTTCCGCCTTCCCCCGACCTGCGCCGCCGCCGGGCGGGACGGCGCCCGGCGGGCTGGCAGGCTGGTGGCGTGACCGACCTCGAGCTGGACGTGCTGCGCATCGCGCACGGCGGGGTCGCCGTCGCCGAGCTCGACCCCTCGACCGCCTCAGGACGGGGCGGCAGGGTCGTCTTCGTCGCCGACGCCGTGCCGGGTGAGCGCGTGCTCGCGCGCATCACCGACGACCGGCACGAGCGGTTCTGGCGCGCCGTCGCCGTCCGCGTGCTCGAGGCGTCGCCCGACCGCGTGCCGCACGTGTGGGCGGCGGCGTCCATCGACCGCGCGCCCGAGCAGCGCGCCGGCGGCGCCGAGTTCGGGCACATCGCTCCCGACCGGCAGCGCGCCCTGAAGGCCGAGGTGCTGCGCGACGCCCTCGCGCGCATCGGGCACCTGCCGGAGGCGGAGATCGCCGCGCTCGCGCCTCCGGTCGCCGCGGTGCCCGGTCGCGAAGACGGGACCCGCTCGCGGACCCGCGTGCGGCTCCACGTCGACCGGACCGGCCGGGTCGGACCGTACGCGGTGCGGACGAAGCGCGTCGTCCCCGTCGACGACCTGCCGCTCGCGGTCGAGCCGCTCGAGCGCATCCTTCCCGCGCGTGCCCGCGGCCGCGAGCTCCACCTCGTGGCCGCCGCGGACGGCGCCTTCGCCGCCGGGCCGCGCGACGAGCGGGCGCCGATCGTCGAGCGCGTGGGGGAGCGGCCGTTCGCCCTGGAGGCGCTCGGGTTCTGGCAGGTGCACCCCGCGGCGCCGCAGGTGCTCACCGACGCCGTGCGGGCGGCGATCGACCCCGCGCTCCTCGACCCCGACGCCGACAACCACGAGCTCTCCGGCGGGGTCGGCGTGCTCGCCGCGGCGCTCGCGACGGACCCCGCGGTGCGTGTCACGACGGTGGAGTCGGAGCGCGCCGCGAGCGCGCACGCCGCGGCGAACCTCGCCGACCTGCCGCGGGCCAGGGCGGTCGAGGCCCGCGTGGACGCGTTCCTGGCCGACCGCGTCGCTCGCCCCGGCGCGACGGTCGTGCTCGACCCGCCCCGCTCCGGTGCGGGCGCCGAGGTCGTGGAGGCGCTGGTCGCGTCCGGCCCCGCCCAGATCGTCTACGTGGCGTGCGACCCGGTCGCGCTCGCCCGGGACCTCGGCACCTTCGCCGGCCGCGGCTGGCACGCCGAGTCCATCGCGGCCTTCGACCTGTTCCCGAACACGCACCACCTCGAGGCGGTGGCACGGCTCGTCCCGGACGCCTGAGCGCACCGACCCGGCGATCCTCCGCACCCGAACTGGGACGGGCGGCCGCGGGCCGCCGCTCCTACCGTGGATCGACCGAGTCCCGAGCCGAGGAGCGCCCGCCGTGCCCGTCGCGCATGCTGAGAGTGCCACTGATGTGGTGCGGGTCGCCGTTGTGGATGATCACGAGTCGGTGCGGTTGGGGTTGCTTGCTGCGTGTATGCGTGAGGGGTATCAGTTCGTCGATGAGGGCGCGAATGTCGCGGAGTTGA
>NZ_JBQCGC010000086.1:0-34814 GCF_051956055.1 Amnibacterium sp. | reverse complement strand
CGGGGCGCTGCGACCCGCCCTGCGGGTGGAGGGGAACGGGAGCGCGGTCGTCGCGCTCGACGTCACCGGCGCGTCGTTCGACGGCGGCCGGCTCGCGGTCGTGCTCTCGGCGACCGACCACCGGCCCGTCGGCTGGACGGCAGCGGTGCTCGAGACGCGCCGGGACTGGACCTCCTACCGCCGTGTCGTCGCGGCGAGGCCGGCGCGGGACCGCTTCGAGTCCACCCGTGCCGACGACATGGACTACCGGGGCGCTCCCCCGCGCTGGATCACCGTGCAGGCGCCCGCGGACACCGTCTGGACCCTGACGGTCGCGTTCGTGCGCTGAGGCGCCGCTGCACGTCCGGCGCGGCGCCGCCGCTCTCCGCGGCGCGCCCCCGAGCATCGGAGTATGCCCTCCCGCGCCCGACGTTCCGCGCTCGTCGCGGCGCCGCTCGTGCTCGTCGTGCTCATCGCGGCGGCCGTGCTCGCGAGCATCGCCGCCCGGGGCGGGGCTTGGGGTTCGCCGAGCGCGACGACGGCGCCGAAGGGCTCCTCCGCGCTCGCGGTGCTCGCCACGCTGCAGGTCAAGGGACGCGCGCCGATGACCGGATACGTGCGGACGGAGCGGTTCGGCGCGGCCTGGCTCGACGTCGACCGGAACGGCTGCGACACGCGCGACGACGTCCTCCGGCGGGACCTGGTGGACGTGACGGGGACCCGCTGCACCGTCCGCTCCGGGGTGCTGCACGACCCGTACACCGGGTCGACGATCCGGTTCACCCGCGGGGCGAGGACGAGCAGCGCCGTGCAGATCGACCACGTGGTGCCGCTCGGCGACGCCTGGCAGACCGGCGCGCAGGGCTGGACGCAGGCGAAGCGCATCGAGCTCGCGAACGACCCGGTCGAGCTGCTCGCGGTCGACGGGCCGACGAACGAGCAGAAGGGCGACGGCGATGCCGCGACGTGGCTGCCGCCGAACAAGGCGTTCCGCTGCAGCTACGTCGCGCGCCAGATCGGCGTGAAGCACGCGTACGGGTTATGGGTCACGCCGGCCGAGAAGGCCGCGATGGAGCAGGTGCTGCGCTCGTGCCCCGACGTCCGAGCGCCTGTGTCGACCCTCGTGCATGCGGGTGCCGTCGCGGCGGCGCCGTCCTCTGATGCGCCCGCGGCCACGTCGTCGTCGACGTCGGCGTCCCCCTCCTCCTCGGCGGCGCCGAGCGGCGGGTCGGTCGTGCGCGCCGGGTCGTACTGCTCGCCGTCCGGCGCCACCGCGCGTACCGCCTCGGGTACCCGGGTCGTCTGCCGCTCGACCGCGAGCGACCCCCGGACGCGCTGGCGGTCACCGGCCTGACCCGGCGCGGCTCGGTAGCGTGGCGGGCGGAGGTGCCGATGCCGGACCACGAGGACGACCTGCTCATCACGGGCGCACGCATCGTGACGGAGGGCTCCGTCACCGAGGCCGGGTGGGTCCGGTTCGCGGACGGCGTCGTGGCCGCCAGGGGCGCCGGTCCGGCCCCCGAGCGCACCGGCGCGGTGCTCGACGCGCGCGGCCGGGTGCTGGCGCCGGGATTCGTCGATGTGCACGTCCACGGCGGCGGGGGCGGGGACGCGGGCAACGGCGCCGCGGACGTGCCCGCTGTGCTCGCCGCGCATCGCGCGCACGGCACGACCCGCTCGATGCTCTCCCTGGTGAGCGCGCCCGTCGACGATCTCGTCGCGAACCTGCGCGGGCTCGCACCGCTCGTGCGCGCCGATCCGCTCGTGCTCGGCATCCACCTCGAGGGCCCGTTCCTGAGCCAGGAGAACAAGGGCGCCCACGACCCCGCCGCGCTCGTCGCGCCCACCCCGGAAGCGGTGGACGCGCTGCTCGAGGCCGGGGACGGCTGCATCGCGCAGATCACGATCGCCCCCGAGCTGCCCGGCGCGCTCGACGCGATCGCGCGCTTCGTGGCGGCGGGCGTCCGGGTGGCGGTCGGGCACACCGTCGCGGACCTCGCGACCGCGGGCGCCGCGTTCGACGCGGGTGCCTCCCTCCTGACGCACGCCTTCAACGCGATGCCCGGGCTGCACCACCGGGCGCCCGGGCCGATCGGGGCCGCGCTCGAGCGATCCGCCGTCACCCTCGAGCTCATCGCGGACGGGATGCACGTCCACCCCGTCGTCGTCGCCGCCCTGTTCCGGATGGCGCCCGGCCGCGTCGCGCTCATCACCGACGCGATGGCCGCCGCGGGCGTGGGCGACGGCTCCTACCTGCTCGGGTCGCTCGAGGTCGAGGTGCGCGACGGCGCGGCACGGCTCGCGAGCGGCTCCCTCGCCGGCTCGACGCTCACGCTGGACGGCGCGATCCGCACCGTCGTGGCCTCCGGGATCCCCCTCCCGGAGGCCGTGCAGGCGGCCACGGCGGTGCCGGCGCGCGCGATCGGCCGTCCCGAGCTCGGCACACTCGAGATCGGCGCACCCGCGGACGCGGTCCTCCTCTCCCCCGCGCTCGAGGTCGAGGCCGTGTGGGCCGCGGGCACCCGCCTCCCCTGAGCACGACAGCAGGAAGGAGCACCAACAGCAGGACGGAATCGCGCCGATATTCCTGCTGATGCTCCTCGATCCTGCCGTTGTGCTCCCGACCGTGCTGCGGAGGGCTCAGTCCACCCGTTGCCAGTCGGGCTTGTGCGCGTAGGTGAAGCGGTAGTAGTCGGCGAGCGTCAGCCGGGACGCCGCCGCCTCGTCGAGCAGCACGATCGCGTCGGGATGGAGCTGGAGCGCCGACGCGGGCACCATCGCGGTGAGCGGCCCCTCGACCGCGGCGGCGACGGCGGCCGCCTTCGCCTCCCCCTGCGCGACGAGGAGCAGCTGCCGCGCCTCGAGGATGGTGCCGAGCCCCTGGGTGATGCAGTGCAGCGGCACCTGGTCCAGGTCGCCGTCGAAGAACCGCGCGTTGTCCTCCCTGGTCCGCGGCGCGAGCGTCTTGATGCGGGTGCGGGATGCGAACGACGAGGTCGGCTCGTTGAACCCGATGTGCCCGTTCGCGCCGATCCCGAGCAGCTGCACGTCCACACCGCCCGCCTCCCGGATCGCCCGGTCGTACTCCAGCGCGCCCGCCTCGAGGTCCACGGCGTCGCCCGGTGGCACCCGCACCCTGGCCGGGTCCAGCCCGAGCGGCTCGACCGCGTCGCGGCGGATCGTCGCCGCGTAGCTCTGCGGCGATTCCGGGGTCAGTCCCACGTACTCGTCGAGCGCGAACGCGGAGACGCGGGACAGGTCCACCTCGCCGCGGGCGACCAGGCCGGCGAGGGCGCCGTAGGCCCCGAGCGGCGACGAGCCGGTCGCGAGCCCGAGCACCGCCTCCGGGCGGCGCCGCACCACCGCGGCGATGCGGGCCGCCGCGGCCGCACCGACCGCCGCTCCGTCGGGCAGGATCACGATCTCCATCAGGGGCCTCCTTACGGGGTCAGCAGGGTGAGCAGCGCCGCGCCGACCGCGCGCGAGCTGCCGAAAGTCGCGATGTCCGCGTAGCGCCGGTCGGGCGACGGCCAGCCCATGTCGACGGCGACGACGGGTCCGGCGGCCCGGAGGCGGTCGACCACCGCACGGGCGTGCGGGTGCCGGTGGATGTCCCGGCCGATGACGAGCACGCGGCCGTCGATCACGGGCACCGGGCCGTCCCCGTCCGCGTCGACGTCGACCCGCGGCCAGCCGCTGAACCGGCCGCCGACCGTCGGATCGGCGGCCGCGAACGGCCCCCAGCCCGTGACGCCGACCGCGATGTTCGCCTCGACGTCGAGCTTCACGACGGTCCAGTCCCCGGGTTCGGCGAGCGCTGCCGCGGCGCTCCGCTGCACGTCGAACCCCGCGGCGAGTCGCGCGGGCTCCGGACGCGGATCGGGCGGCAGGGCAGCGGCGCTCGGCCGCACGAGCGCCCGCACCCGCGCGGCCGCGTCGCGGAGCCGCTCGAGCGGCAGCTCCCCCGAGTCGACCGCGGCGACGATCGCGTCGAGCACCGGTTCGAGATGGGGCTCGCTCTCCCGGCCGAGGCACAGCAGGTCCGCGCCGGCGACGAGCGCACGGACGGCGGCGGCGGGGATCCCGATCCGCCCGCTCGCGCCCGCCATGTCGAGCGCGTCCGTGACGATCACCCCGCCGAACCCGAGCTCCTCCCGCAGGAGCCCCGTGAGGATGCGGCGGCTCATCGTCGCGGGCGCGTCCGGGTCGAGCCGCGGAAGCAGGAGGTGCGAGGTCATCACGGCCGCGACGCCTGCACCGATCGCGGCGACGAACGGGATCAGCTCGCGGTCGCGGAGCGCCCCGAGGGGCCGATCGACCACGGGCAGGCCCAGGTGCGAGTCGACGGCGGTGTCCCCGTGGCCCGGGAAGTGCTTCGCGCACGCCGCCACGCCCGTGGACTGGAGGCCCCGGATCCAGGCCGCGCCGTGCCGGGCGACGAGCGCCGGGTCCGCACCGAAGCTGCGCGCGCCGATGACCGGGTTGTCCGGGTTCGTGTTCGCGTCCACCGTCGGCGCGAGGTCCAGCGAGACGCCCGCGGCGGCGAGCTCCAGGCCGATCGCGCGCGCGGAGGCGGCGGTGAGCGCCTCGTCGTCGATGCGGCCGAGCACGCCGTTGCCGGGCTCGGGCGACCCCTCGGGCATGTGGAGGCGGGTGACGTCCCCGCCCTCCTCGTCGATCGCGACGACCGCCTCCGGCCGCACGGCGCGGATCGCGTCGGTGAGCGCCCGGACCTGCGGCACGTCCCGAACGTTGGCGCCGAACAGGCACACACCCGCCAGTCCCGCCTCGAGCCGCGACGCGAGCCCCTCCGGCAGCTCGGTCCCGACGAACCCGGGCAGCAGCACCCCGGCGGCGAGCCGCCGCACCTCCTCCGTCACGCCGCGCTGCTCGCGGATCCGGAGATCCTGCGCGACACCCCGGCGGACGCGCCGGCCGACCGGCGTGTCGCCCGATTCCTCCGGATCCGCGAAGGATCTCCGGATCCGCGAACGGTCACTTGTCGGCGCCGATGACGACGGAGCCGGACAGCGCGCGCTGGAACACCAGGTAGACGATGAGCACCGGCACGATCGTCATCACGACCGCCGCGAACAGCGCGCCGAAGTCGATCGAGTACCCGGCCGTCCCCGCGAACGAGGCCATCCCCTGGGTGAGCACGTACTTGCGCTGATCGGGGTTCAGGGCGACCGGCAGCAGGAACTGGTTCCAGAGCCCCACGAAGTTGAGGATCGCCAGGGTCGAGATCGCGGGCCGCGCCATCGGCACCATGATCGAGAAGAACGTGCGCCACTCCCCCGCGCCGTCGATCGCGGCCGCCTCGGTGACGGAGGCGGGCAGCGCCCGGAAGAACGGGACCATGAAGAACACGGTGAACGGCAGCGCGAACGCCGAGTAGGTGATCGCGAGCCCCGGCAGCGTCCCGAGCAGGCCGAGCGACTTCAGGATGAAGAACAGCGGCACGATCGCGAGGAAGATCGGGAACGTGAGCCCCGCGATCATCAGCAGGTAGATGAGGCGGTTGCCGAAGAACCGGAAGCGCGCGAGGACGTACGCGCACATCGACCCCATCGCCATCGTGAGCACGAGCGCGCCGCCGACGACGATCAGGGTGTTCGCGAAGAACTGCCCGATGCCGGCCTGCGTCCACGCGTTCGCGTAGTTCTCGAAGTGCAGCGTGTCCGGCAGCGTGAACGGCGATTGCAGCACCTGCTTGCTCGTCTTGAACGAGGACATGACGGTCCACAGGAACGGCAGGATCACGACGACGGCGCAGACGATCAGGACGGCCTGCGACACCCCGCCGGTGACGCGTTCGCCGGTCGGCACGGTCCTGCGGCGCGTGCGCGTCAGGACGGTCGGGACGGCGATCTCGGTGGCCATGGTCACTCCTCCGACAGGTCCTCGCGGCCGCCGGTCAGGCGGTCGACGAGGAAGACGACGGCCGCGAACAGCAGGGTGATCCCGGCGAGCACGACGCCCATGGCGCACGCGTAGCCGAACTGGCCCTTGGTGAACGCGGTCTTGAACAGCTCCTGCGAGATCACGAGTGTCGAGTTCTGCGGGCCGCCCCCGGCGTTCAGGGCGGACATGAACACGAACGCGTCGAGCGCGAAGATGCCGGTGTAGATCATCGAGGTGCGGATGTTGGCCCGCAGCATCGGCACGGTGATGCGCGTCGCGATGCGGAACCGGCCCGCGCCGTCGAGCCGCGCCGCCTCGAAGATCTCGGCGGGCAGCGCCTTGATCGCCGCGACGAAGATCACGACGTAGAAGCCGACAGAGGCCCAGACCATCACGAACATCGTCGCGATCATCGCGGTGCGGGCGTCGCCGAGCCACGGGTAGGACGCGAACTGCTGCAGCCCCAGCGTGGTGAGGATGCCGTTCAGGAGGCCGTTGCTCGGGTCGTAGATCTGATTCCACATGATCCCGACCGCGATCGCCGGGATGATGTAGGGGAAGAAGAGCAGGATCCGGTAGAACTCGCCGCCCTTGACGCCGCGCACGGGCCCGCTCGAGGAGCCGCCGATCGTCACGAGCGACGCGAGCGCGAGCGCCGCGGCGATGATCACGATCGGCAGGACGAGGACGAGCGTGACGCTGTTCTGCATCGACTGGACGAAGTCGGCGTCGGTGAACGCCTTCACGTAGTTCGCGAGCCCGACGAAGGTCTGGTTCGTGTCGAAGCCGCTCCAGCTCGTGAGCGAGTAGTACACCGCCTGCACGAACGGCGACAGCACCAGCGCGACGTACACGACGAGCGGCACGCCGAGGAACACCACCGCGAACGACACCTTGTCGAACGTCAGACGGCGCCGCCGCCGGCGGGCGGCCCGGAGAGGGCCGCCCGCCGTCGGGACCGACGGGGTCGCTCCGGTCACGACACCTTGACCTTCGTGACCGAGGAGTCGTTCGCGACCTTGTCGGTGATGTCCTGCAGGCCCTTGGTCAGCTGGGCGACCGTGGACTTGCCCGACAGGAACGTGTTCCAGACGACGAGCGGGTCCTGGTTCATCCCGTACAGGTCGACGAAGTTCCAGGAGAACACGTTGTTCCCCGCGTTCGTGAGCAGCGTCGACTGCGAGACGAGTGCGGTCGAGCCGAAGCCGTCCGCGGGCACGGTGCCCTTGACGATCGTCGGCGTGAGCCGGGTCTTCGCGAAGTTCGTCGCCGCCTCGTTCGAGAGCATCGCGCGCAGCAGCTCCTTGCCGCCCGCCACGTTCGATCCCTTCGACGGCACGATGAACGGCTCGCCCGCGGTCGAGTGCATCGCCTCGTAGGGCATCGACGAGCTCGAGGTGACGGTGAACTCCGGCGCCCCCGTCATCTGGAAGCCGGACTTCGTCTGCTTCTTCATCTCGTTCTCGATCCAGGACCCGGAGGGGTAGAGCAGCGCGTCCTCGTCGTTGGACCACTGCGCCTGCGCCGCCGTGAACTGCGTGCCCGCGCCGCCTGGCTTGAACATGCCGGCGTCGATGATCTTCTTCATCCCCTGGAACACGGCCTGCACGGCCGGCTTCGACCAGCACCCGGACTCGAGGTTCTCGAGCGCGAGCCGCACCTCGTCGCCGCCCTCCTTGATCGCGGAGGCGATCGCGAGGGTCTGGTAGTAGGTCGCCGCCTCCTTGCCCCAGACGAAGAGGTACTTGCCCTTCGCCTTCGCCTTGACGCCGAGGTCGTACGCCTCCGCCCACGTCTTCGGCACCGTCCACCCGTTCGCGTCGAACAGGGACTTCGAGTACCAGATCGCGTACACGGTGAGGACGTAGTTGAGGATCAGGAACTTGCCGTCGAGCGTGCCCGGCTTGGTCACCCCCGTGTACAGGGTGTCGCTGATCTTCTTGCCCTCGTAGTTGTTCGCCGCGAGCACGTCGGACAGGTCCGCGAGCTGGCTGCGGATCGTGGAGATGCCGATCGCGTTGGCGCCGGAGTTGTCGACGAGGTCGGGCGGGTTGCCCGCGACGAACTTCGGCTGCAGGGTCTGCGCGATGTTCGTCGCGGGGCTCACCGTCGCGCTGACGCCGAGCTTCTGCTTCTTCATCACGTCCGCGGCGTACTGCACGTAGTCGTAGCCGTAGCCGCCGTTGAAGATCGTGGCGGCGACCGTCGACTTGGCCGCGACGCCGAAGGGGTTCGTGGCGCTCTTCGCGCCGCCGGCGGACGAGCCGTTGCCGGTCGAGGACCCGCTTGCGGCGCACGAGGCGAGCGTCACCGCGAGCGGCGCGCCGATGCCGAAGGCGAGGGCGCCGCGGAGGAAGTCCCTCCGCTGCAACGTGGGCTTGAGGTCGTTCATGTGTGTTCCTTCCGGTGCTGTGGTGGTGATGGTCAGGCGAAGCGGGAGATGCCGTACTGCTCCTCGAGGGCGACGTTGTGCTCGTCGCCGCCGGGGATGTTCGCGGAGAGGTAGAGCGGAGCGGTGTCCCCTCCGGAGACGAAGCGCTCGGCGACCCCGAGCGTCAGGATCTGGGCGATGTACGCCGCGGTGATGGAGGAGACCGCGCCGACCGGCACGTCCGCCCCGATCGTGATCGACGCGTCGCCGTACGGGGCGAGGTTGTCGATCGTCACGTCGGCGATGTCCCGGAGGCGCTGCCCGCTCGGGTGCTTGGGCTGCACCTGCATGGTGTGGTCGAGGGAGGTGACCGCGACCACCTTGTTGCCGGCCCGCTTCGCCGCGAGCGCGAAGCCGACGATCGAGCCGTTCACGCCGGAGTTGGAGGCGATCAGGACGACGTCGTGGGGGCCGACCTTGGCGATCGCGAACAGCTCGTCGGCGACGTCGGGGTTCCGTTCGAGGTTGGCGCCCTTCAGCTCGGACAGCGGCAGCGATCCGGCCAGCGCCAGGTCGCGGAGCGCGACCTTCTTGGTCGGGATCAGGCCGCCCGCACGGCCGGCGATCTCCATCGCGAACGCCTCCGAGTGCCCGGTGCCGAACGCGTACACGACCCCGCCGTCCTCGATGGCCTTCGTCATGAGGTCGATCGCGGCGTCGAAGCCGCCGGCGGCGGCCTGTTGCTCGAGCGCCGCGAGCCGCGTGCGCACCGCCTCGGAGAAGTCGTGGACGGCGGTCGTGAACTGGGTCATGCGTGGTTCCTTCTTCTCGGGGTGCGGTTCGGTCGGCCGGGGCCCGCGTCGCCGGGCAGCCGGGCGACGACGCCGCCTGCCCGGTGCGGGCTCACGGCGAGCGCGGAGGCGGCGAGGTGGCGGCTCGTCCGGGCGAAGTCGACCTGGGCGGTCAGCACGTAGAGCAGGTCGCTCACGTAGACCTGGCTGTAGTAGGCGGCGAGGTCGTCCGGCTGCAGGAACTGCTCGAACGCGGAGGTCTGGATCACGATCGCGGCGACGCCCGCGAGGGGCGAGGTCGGGTCGTTCGTGATCGCCACCGCGAGCGCGCCGGTCTCGGCGGCTGCCCGCAGCATCTGGATCGTCTCGGCGGTGCGGCCCGTGTGCGAGTAGCCGATCGCGACGCATCGCTCGTCCTGCACCACCGCGCTCGTGAGCCCGGCGTGCACCTCCGACCACACGTTGCAGGCGACGCCGATGCGGTACAGCCGGGTCGCGAGCGCCTCGGCGGCGAGCGCGCTGCTCCCGACCCCGTACAGGTCCACGTGCCGGCTCGCCACGAGCGCCTCCGCGACGCGGCGCAGCAGGACGAGGTCGAGCGAGTCCGCCGTCTGCTGCATGCTCCTGGTCGCCCCGGCGAGCAGCGCGCTGCGGACCTCCTCCGCGGTGTCGTCCGGTCCGAAGGCCCTGCCGATGTCGACCGCTCCAGGCAGGGCGGAGCTGCGGCCGACCTCCGTCGCGACGCTCATCCGGAGCGCGACATAGCCGGGGTAGCCGATCTGGCGGCAGAACCGCGTCACCGTCGCGGGCGACGTGCCGGCCCGCTCGGCGAGTTCATCGATGCGGAGCTCCAGCACCAGGCGCGGCTCGTCCAGCACGACCTGCGCGACCCGCAGCGTGGCGGCGGGCAGCTCGTCCCAGCGAGCCCTGATCCTGTTCCCGACCGCGGTCGCCGGGGCGTCGTCATCGACCTCGAGCGGCGGTGGAGCAGTTTCCGTCACAAGTCGCTCCTCATGAGAATCTGTTTCATCGTCAGGCGCCTTCGCCCGAGATCTGCTTTCACCATAGGCTCGTCACGTGCCGTTCGTGTTTCGTTCAAGTAACGATGCGTGAGTTCCTCGGGGTCGACGCCGGAGGCACCTCGACCCGTGCCGTCCTGGTCGACGTGGAGGGGCGCTGCCTCGGCTACGGGCGCGCGGCCGGCGGCAACCCGACCTCCGCAGGATCCGATCCCGCCGCTGCCGCGGTCGGCGACGCCGTCGCGCAGGCGCTCACGGCGGCCGACGGCGATCCGGCGTCCGTCGAGCAGGTCCTCGTCGCGCACGCCGGGGGCCACGCCGACTACCAGCCGGGCATCGAGCGGCGTCTCGGGGCGCTCGGCGTCGCCGCGGGCGTCTCCCGCGCGGGCGACCTGCTCGCGCTCTTCGCCTCCGGCACGCCGGAGACCGAGGGCGCGGCGCTGATCAGCGGCACCGGGGCGATCGGCGGCGCGATCCGGGACGGCCGGCTCGTCCGCACCGTCGACGGGACGGGCTGGCTGCTGGGCGATTCCGGGTCGGGCTTCTGGATCGGGCACCTCGCCGCGCGGGCCGTGGTCGACGACCTCGACGGCGGCCCGGCGACCGCGCTGACCCCGGCGATCCTGCGCCGGCTGGATCTGCAGGAGCGGCCGGGGACGCGGGACAGCCGCCCGATCGTGCTCTCCGAGCTCATCCACCGGCTCTACGCGCTGCGACCCGTGCAGCTGTCGATGTTCGCGCCGCTCGTGTTCGAGCTGAGCGGCCGCGATCCGATCGCCGACGGGATCCTGCGCGGCGCGGTCGACGCGCTCACCAGGCTGCTGCACCGCGTCAGGACCGAGCAGCCGTCCGGGCCACTCGTCTTCGGCGGCAGCGTCCTCGTGCAGGGCGTGCTCAGCCTGCCCGCCGACCTCGTCGCGCCGCTCCTCGGCGCCGCGGGCGGCAGGACGCCCGCGACGGTCGACGACGGCCTGGTCGGCGCAGCGGTGCTCGCGCTCCGGACCGGCGGCGTGGAGGTCACCGCGGACCGGTTCGACCGGCTGCGAGCCGGGATCGGCGAGGCCGCGGCGGCGTTCGCAGGCCGGCAGGCGCGGGCGTGAGCACGATCCGCGCACCGCGCTTCGCGGACACTGCCGGCGTCTACCGCGTCTGCTTCGAGACCGGCTTCACCCCTGAGCGGATCGCGGAGGGGCGGCCCTCCCCTGAGCTGCTCGGTCAGGTCTGGGCCGGCCCGTACCTCGCGTTCGCGCCCGAGTGGTGCCGGGTCGTCGTCGACACGCACGGGGTCGCCGGCTACCTGCTCGGGGTCCCGTCGACCGGGGCCTTCGAGCGGTGGGCGGCGACGTCCTGGTGGCCCCCGCTCCGGGCCGAGCACCGGATCGACGACCCCGCCCTCTCCCCCGCCGACCGGGAGACCGCGGCGCTCCTCGTCACGCCGCCCGCCTCCCCTCCTGCCCTGCTCGGGGCGTTCCCCGCGCACCTGCACATCGACTTCCTCGACCGCCTCCGGGGCCGGGGCTTCGCCCGGACCCTCATCGACGACCTGGTCGAGCGGCTGCGGTCGGCGGGCGTGCCGGGGGTGCACCTCGGCGTCGGCAGGGACAACACGAACGCGATCGGGCTCTACACGCACCTCGGCTTCGCGGAGCTGCAGCGCGACGACGGCACGGTCTGGATGGGGCGCCCCACCACGAGCTGAGCCCTCCGCACCTGGCCCTGTTCATTTTGAAGGGGTTTCTGCGGCCCTCCGGGCGGCAGAAACCCCTTCGAAATGCACCAGCTCGTTCGCGTTTCTTATTGGTTCCTCCGCCTCCGGTGCCGAATCTCGGACCCGGTGCGAGGCCGCGCGCGGCCCGCCGCGAGCCCGCAGGCTGAGGAGGACGGGATGCAGGGAGCCGCAGCGGTCAGCGCACGGGCGCTTCGCAAGGTGTACGGGAGCGGAGGCGCCGAGGTCGAGGCGCTCCGCGGCGTGACGGTCGACATCGAGCCGCGCCGCATGACCGCGATCATGGGGCCGAGCGGCTCCGGCAAGTCCACGCTGATGCACCTGCTCGCGGGGCTCGACACCCCGACCTCCGGTCAGGTGCTCTACGACGACCTCGACATCACCCGCCTCGACGACCGCCGCCTCACCGCGCTCCGGCGGCAGGAGGTCGGCTTCGTGTTCCAGGCGTTCAACCTCGTTCCCACGCTGACGGTGCTCGAGAACGTGCTGCTCCCGTTCGAGCTCGGTGGCACGAAGCCCTCGCGGGAGCACCACGCCTGGATCCTCGAGCGTGCCGTCGATCTCGGCATCGGGCGGCTGCTCGACCGGCGCCCGCACCAGCTGTCCGGCGGCCAGCAGCAGCGCGTCGCGATCCTCCGCGCGCTCGCGATCCGACCGCGGCTGATCTTCGCCGACGAGCCCACGGGCAACCTCGACTCCCGGAGCGGACGGGAGGTGCTCACGCTGCTCGAGCGCGCCACGCGCGAGCACGATCAGGCCGTGGTGCTCGTGACACACGACCCCGGCGCCGCCGCGCACGCGGATCGGGTGCTCTTCATCTCGGACGGCGCGGTGGTGCACGACGTCGGGCGCACGGACGCCTCGACGCTGTCGGAGATGGTGCTCGCGCTGGCGGCCGCCCGATGATCAGGCTGAGCCTGCGCGAGCTTCGCGCAGCTCCTGGTCAGCACATCGCGACCCTCATCGTCACGACGATCGGCGCGATCTTCGCGACGATCGTGATCGAGACCGACCGGGTGCTCGGCAGCCAGTCGGCCGCGGGCGGGTTCCTCGCGCACGGCTTCGTGCGGCTCCTCCTGGACGTGCTGGGCTCGGTGTTCCTGTTCGTGGCGATCTTCGTCTCCTGCATCGTCATCGCGAACACCTTCGGCATCGTCATGGCTGCGCGGTCCAGGCGCATCGCCCTGCTGCGGCTGCTCGGGGCGGAGGGCCGCGTGCTGCGGCGCGGGGTTGCGGTCGAGGGCGTCGTGGTGGGCGCCGTCGGCGGCGTGCTCGGCACGGCCATCGGGCTGGCCGTCGTCGCGGCGCTCGTCGGCGTCCTGACCGCCGCGGGCACGTTCGTCCCGGCCCCCTCGCCGCTCATGACCCCGCTGCTCGTCGCGCCGACGTTGATCGCCGTCGTCGCCACGGCCGGCGCGGCCTGGTTCGGCTCGCGGCGGGTGTCCACGACGACGCCCCTCGAGGCGACGGGGGCCGGGCAGGAGGCGTCGATCGCCGAGCTGCGTCGCAGGAGCCCGCGGGCACTGGTCGGCAGCTGCGTGGGGATCGGTCTCGCGCTGCTGGTCGCGGGCGTCGCGATCGGCGCTCGCACGCCCTTCGGGCTGTTCGTCGCCGCGCCGGGCGGCGCGCTCAGCTTCCTCGGCTTCGTGCTCGGATCGAGCACCTTCCTCCCGCCGATCCTCCGCCTGACCGGGCGGCTGTTCGGCGGCTCGGCGGCCGCGGTGCTCGCCCGCGGCAACGCCCTCCGGCACCCGGAGCGGAGTGCCAGGTCCGCCGTCAGCCTCGTGATCGGGGTCACCCTGGTCACGATGTTCTCGGTGGCGGCGGCCTGCTTCGGCACGCAGGCGGGTGCGGTGGCCGCGACCGCCGGACCGCAGGCCGCCGCGAGTGACACGGCGTTCGTGACACTCGTGCTCGGGGTGCTGGGCGTGCTCATCGGCTTCTCGCTCGCGATCGCCGCCGTCGGCCTGGTCAACAGCCTCTCGCTCAGCGTGCTCCAGCGTCGGCGCGAGATCGGGCTGCTGCGGGCCGTCGGACTCGACCGGTCCCGCGTCCGCACGATGGTGCTGCTGGAGAGCCTGCAGCTGACCCTGACCGGCGCGGTCTGCGGGCTGGTGCTCGGTGTCCTGTACGGCTGGGCGGCGGCGCTGACCGCCCTGTCCTCCGACGGGCACATCGGCGGGTACTTCCCTCCGACGGTGCCGGTGCAGCTCGTCGTCGGCGTGGTGGTCGCGAGCGGGGTGCTCGCGGTGGTCGCCTCGGTCGTGCCGACCCGCCGGGCGAATGCCGTGTCACCGGTGGTGGCGCTCGCGGTCGAGTAGCCCGCTCGGTTCATTTCGAAGGGGTTTCTGCGGCCCTCCGCGCGGCAGAAACCCCTTCAAAATGCACCGGGAAGCGGGACGTCGAGCCGGCCGTGCGCCGCGAGCCACGCCACGGCCTCGTGGGCGGCGGCGAGCGAGGTCCAGCGGGGCGCGTAGCCCAGGTGCTCGCGGGCCGCGGCGATGGAGGCGGACGGGCTGCGGCTGATGTGCTCGAGCGTTGTCGCGGCGTGCTCCTCGGTGGTCGTGCCCGCGAACGCGTCGAGCGGAACCAGCTCGAGGTCCGCCGCCCTCCCCCACCACGCGGCGGCCGCCTCGGCGTAGCCGCGCAGGGTGACCGCGCGCTCCGAGACGACGTGGAACGCGCGACCGGCGGCGGCCTCCTGCCGCTCGAGCGCGAGCTGGAACGCCTGCGCGACGTCGTCGGCGTGCACGTGGTGCAGGGTCTCGAGGCCCAGGTTCGGCAGGGCGAGCCGCTCCCCCGCCGCGAGCCCGCGCCAGACCTCCGGGTCCAGGTTGCCGGTCGGGTTGATCACGCCCCAGCCGGGCCCGCTGATGTGCCCGGGATGCAGCATCGTCGAACGGACACCGTCGGGACGCTCGGCCTCGTCGAGGATCAGCGCCTCGATCGCGGCCTTCCCGAGCCCGTACTCGCCCCACGTCGCCCGCGCCTCGTGCTCGAGCACCGGGACCTCGGTGGCGCTGCCGTGCACCCAGACCGACCCGCAGACGGCGAGGAACGCGCCGGAGCCCCGGAGGGAGGCGAGCAGCTTCCGCGCCGAGTCCGGCGAGAAGCAGACCATGTCGACGACCGCGTCCGGTTCCAGCGCCGCGATCCGCGGACCGAACCTGCCCGCCGCGTCCTCCGCGTCGCGGTCGGCTACGACGGTGGTGACGCGGGCCCACGCCGGGTCCTCCCGGTACGGCGCGCGGTGGCCCCTGCTGATCGCGACGACCTCGTGCCCGGCCTCGACGAGACGCGGCACGAGGTAGCCGCCGACATGACCCGTGGCTCCGATGACGACGACGCGCATCCGGGCATCCTGCCCCGCCGCCCTGGGCGCGGACCGACTCGGACGGCCGTGAACCCGCCGTCGACGCTGTACTGGGCGCATGATGGCCTCACCACGCGAGGAGGCGGCCGTGCCGAGTGCAGGAGACCAGCCCGGTTGGATGCCCGACCCGGAGCGGCCCGGCATGCTGCGCTGGTGGAACGGCCTCGGCTGGTCCGACGCGAGGCGGGCACCCGACGAGGTCACCGATCGCGCGCGGCGGGCGGTCGCGGAGGCACGTCGCAGCAGCACCGTCTCCGCGCGCGAGGTGGCGCGCACGACGGCACAGCGCGCCGAGCAGGGCATCGCCCAGCGCCTCGCCACGACGGCAGCGAACACGACCGGACAGCGCGTCCCCGGTGCGCGGGCGCCGCGGCGCCCGACCGAGGCCGCGCCGCTCGGCGCAGCGGCGGGAGCGGCCGCGGCGAACCCGCTCGCCATGGCGTCGATCGTGCTCGGCGTGCTCGGCCTGATCCTCGGCGCATACGGGCTGATCTCGCTGGCCGGCCTGCTCGTCTCCGTCCGGGGGCTGGCCCGCAGCCGCCGGCTCGCGCAGGACGGCTCCCATCGGACCGGGCTCGCCCAGTCGCTGCTCGGCCTCGCGGTGTCCGGGATCGGATTCCTGATCCGCCTCCCGAGCCTGATCGATCTCGTGCACCAGGTCGTGACGCAGCTCCAGTCCTGACGCCTCATCACGGGACCCACGAGGAGTTCGTGGCGCGCGCGGGGCGAAGTGGGGGAAGGTGGACCCATGCGCGCCGTCGTCGTCGGGTACGCCCGAACCCCGTTCGTGAAGTTCTCGGGCGTGTTCGCCCAGCTGCCCGCCACCGCGCTCGGTGCGCACGCGATCACCGCGGCGCTCGGGCGCGCCGGGGTGGCACCGGAGGAGGTCGACCGCGTCGTCGGCGGTCAGGTGCTGCAGGCGGGCGCGGGTCAGAACCCCGCGCGGCAGTCCGCGGTCGGGGCCGGGATCCCGCTCACGGTGCCGGCGATCACGCTCAACGCCGTGTGCCTCTCCGGGCTCGAGGCGGTGGCGGAGGGCGCCAGGATGATCGCGGACGGCCGGGCGCGGATCGTCGTCGCGGTCGGCCAGGAGTCGATGTCGCTCGCCCCGCACGCCTGGCCGGGCTCACGGCTCGGCCACCGCTACGGGTCGGTCGAGTTCCTCGACACCATGGAGCACGACGGGCTGACGGACGCGTTCGAGCACCGCAGCATGGGCGCCTCCACCGAGGACCGCAACGCCGCGAACCACGTGACGCGGGAGGAGCAGGACGCGTGGGCGGCCGAGTCCCACCGGCGGCTGGAGGCGGGAGGCGCCTACCTCGCGGGCGAGATCGCCCCGCTCACCACGCCGGGCCGGCGCGGCACCACGGTGTCCGCCGATGACGGCCTCCGGCCGGGCACCACCGCCGAGACGCTCGCCGCGCTTCGCCCGGCGTTCAGCCCGGAGGGCGGGATCACGGCGGGCAACTCGAGCCAGATCACCGACGGCGCCGCGGCCGTGGTGCTGATGGACGAGGACCTCGCTCGCAGCCGGAGCGCGCAGCCGCTCGCCCGCATCGTCGCGTCGGCGATGGTCGCCGGCCCGGACGTCTCGCTGCACGCCCAGCCGGCCAACGCGGCCCGCAAGGCGCTCGAGCTCGCGGGTCGCGACGTCGCCGAGCTGCAGGTCGTCGAGATCAACGAGGCGTTCGCGAGCGTCGCCGTGGTCTCCACCCGGCTGCTCGGGGTCGACCCGCTGATCGTCAACGTGCACGGCGGCGCGATCGCGCTCGGGCACCCGATCGGCGCCTCCGGTGCCCGGATCGCCGGTCACGTGGCGCGCCAGGTCGCGGAGCTCGGCCCGGGCTCGCTCGGCGTCGCCGCGATCTGCGGCGGCGGCGGTCAGGGCGCCGCGGTGCTGCTGGAGTCGGTGGAGGGGTGAGCCGCCTGCCCCTCGAGCGCCGCCTCGAGGCGCTCGACCTTCCCGGTCAGCTCACCCGTGTGCCCGGGGCGGATGTCCGCCTTCAGGACCAGGGAGACGCGCGGCCCGAACGCGCCGACGGCCTCCGTCGCGCGCCGCACGACGTCCATCACCTCGTCCCACTCCCCCTCGAGCTCCGTGAACATCGAGCCGGTGCGGTTCGGGAGACCCGACTCCCGCACGATCCGCACGGCCGCGGCGACCGCGTCGTGCACCGAGCCGTCGGGCTGGTCGCCGCCGGACGGCGCGACCGAGAAGGCGATGAGCATCGCCCCAGCGTGCCACCAGGCACCGGGAAGGAGGCAGCATGACCGACCTCACCGCGGCGCACGCCGTCGTGACCGGTGGGGCGAGCGGCATCGGCGCCGCGATCGCCCGGGCGCTGGCCGCTGCGGGCGCCCACGTGGTCGTCGCGGACCTCGACGGCGAGGCCGCCGCGGCGGTTGCGGATCCGATCGGTGGCGAGGTCTGGCAGGTGGATCTGTCGAAGCCCGCGGAGCTCGACACCCTGCGGCTCACCGCGGACATCCTCGTGAACAACGCGGGCGTGCAGACGGTCAGCCCGGTCGAGGAGTTCGACCCCGCGCGCTGGCGCTTCATCGTCGACCTCATGCTCGTCGCGCCCTTCCAGCTCGCCCGCGCCGCGCTCCCCGGCATGTACGAGCGCGGCTGGGGCCGCGTGATCAACGTGAGCAGCGTCCACGGGCTCCGGGCGAGCCCCTACAAGTCGGCCTACGTCGCCGCGAAGCACGGCCTGGAAGGGCTCTCCAAGACGATCGCGCTCGAGGGTGGCGGCAAGGGCGTCACGAGCAACTGCGTCAACCCCTCGTACGTCCGCACGCCGCTCGTGGAGCGGCAGATCGCCGACCAGGCGCGCGTGCACGGCATCCCGGAGGACCGCGTGGTCGAGGAGATCATGCTCACCGAGGCGGCCGTGAAGCGCCTCGTGGAGCCGGAGGAGGTGGCGGACCTCGTGCTCTGGCTCACCGGCGACACGGCCGCGATGGTCAACGGCGCCTCCTACACGATGGACGGCGGCTGGACCGCGAAATGACGCCACCCCTCCCGCTGGTCGAGGTGCGAGCGCAGCGAGCCTCGAGACCACCCCGCACCCCGGCTTCGGTCGCGCGATGATCCGCGACCGCACCGTCCCCGTCGACGGGGGCGAGCTGCGCCTCGGGGAGTACGGCCCGGAGGACGGCCCGGTCGTCCTCGCGATCCACGGGATCACCGCGTCCAGCCGCACCTGGCCCGCGCTCGCCCGCCTCGTCCCGGAGGCGCGCATCGTCGCTCCGGACCTCCGGGGCCGCGCGCGCAGCGCCGGTCTCCCCGGGCCGTTCGGCCTGCGGCAGCACGCGATCGACCTGCGCCGCGTGCTCGACGACCTCGCGCAGGCGGAGGTGGTCGTGGTCGGCCACTCGATGGGCGCGTACGTCGCGCTGCTGCTCGCGGCGCGCGAGCCCGAGCGCGTGCGGGAGGTGGTGCTCATCGACGGGGGCCTCCCGCTCGCCGTGCCGCCCGGCGTGGATCTGGACGCGCTGCTCGCGCTCCCTCCTGAGGCGCTGCTCGGGCCGGCCTGGACGCGGCTGACGCGGACGTTCGCCTCCCGGGAGGACTACGCCCGGTTCTGGCAGGCGCACCCCGCGTTCGCCGGGGCCTGGAACGACGACGTCGCCGCCTACGCCGACTACGACCTCGATCCGGTCGAGGGGGCCTCCCGGCCCTCCGCGAACCCGGAGGCGGTGGCAGCGGACCAGAAGGAGCTGTTCGGTCACGACTGGTACCTGGCCGCGCTGCGGACCGTGCGGCAGCCGGCCACGGTCCTCCGCTCGCCGCTGGGGCTGCAGGCCGAGCCGCCCGGGCTCTACGCGCCCGGAGTGCTGCAGACCTGGACCTCCGACGTGCCGCAGCTGGACGTCGTCGAGGTGCCCGACGTGAACCACCACACGATCGTTATGGGCCGCCCCGGCGCCGACCGGGTCGCCGACACGGTCCGCACCGCCGTGACGCGCCTGCCCTGATCCGGCCCCTTCCAGGACCAGGGAGGAGCTGACTGCCGCCCAGCGAGCGGCGCGCGAAGCCCGGGTACCATCGCCCGGCGGCCGAGATCCGGCCGCGTCCGACGCGGCCCAGGCGACGCGCGTTCCGCGCGACCCGGCCCGTCACTCCCGTCCGCTGCTGCTCTCGGAGGTCCCGCATGCCCACCACCGTCCCCGCCCTGCTCACGGACGCCGCCGGCGCCGCCTTCCACCGCGGCACGGTCGAGCGTCGCGATCTCGGCCCGCACGACGTCGCGATCGACATCGCGTTCGCCGGGATCTGCCACTCCGACATCCACCAGGCGCGGGAGGAGTGGGGCGGCGCGATCTTCCCGATGGTGCCCGGTCACGAGATCGCCGGCACCGTCAGCGCGGTCGGCTCCGAGGTGGAGCGGTACGCCGTCGGCGACCGGGTGGGCGTCGGCTGCTTCGTCGACTCGTGCCGCGAGTGCGAGTACTGCCTCGCGGGCGAGGAGCAGTTCTGCCTGAAGGGCAACGTCGGGACCTACAACGCCCGCGGCTACGACGGCGAGGTCACCTACGGCGGCTACAGCACCGCTGTCGTCGTGGACGAGCGCTACGTCCTCCGGATCCCGGACGGGATCGAGCTGGATGTCGCCGCGCCGCTGCTCTGCGCCGGCATCACGACCTACAGCCCGCTGCGGCACTGGGGCGCGGGACCCGGCAAGCGCGTCGCCGTGGTCGGGCTCGGCGGCCTCGGGCACATGGCCGTGCAGCTCGCGCACGCCATGGGCGCGGAGGTGACGGTGATCTCCCGTACGCGCTCGAAGGAGGAGGACGGCCGCCGCCTCGGCGCCGACCACTACGTAGCCACGAGCGAGGAGGGGGCGCTGAAGGCGCTGCGCAACACTTTCGACCTGATCATCAACACGGTCTCGGCGGACGTCGACATCGATCGGCTCGCCCGCACGCTCCGTGTCGGCGGCAGTCTCGTCTACGTCGGCGCGCCGAGCGAGCGGCAGTCCTTCGCGGTGTTCTCGCTGATCGGCGGCCGGCGCAGCGTCGCGGGCTCGAACATCGGCGGGATCCGCGAGACGCAGGAGATGCTCGACTTCTGCGGCGAGCACGGCATCGGCGCGGTCGTCGAGCGGATCGGCGCCGACGACGTGACCGCGGCCTACGACCGGGTCGTCGACGGCGGCGCGCGCTACCGCTACGTGATCGACACGGCGACGATCCCCGCCTGACCGACCGGCGGGCCCGGGGTGCTCTCGACGCAGTCTCGAGATCACTCCGAGCCGCGCGTCCGTCCGCCGCCTGACCGCGCACCCGGGAAACGGGGGCAACATGGTGGTGTGCCGACAACCGATCCGCTGACGGGGACCACCGCCCTCGTCACCGGCGGGTCCCGCGGCATCGGCCGGGAGATCGCCCTGCGGCTCGCCGCTGCGGGTCATCACGTCGTGCTCACGTACCGGAGGGACGCGGAGGCCGCCGCCGCGGTCGTCGCGCGGATCGTGGCCGACGGGGGCTCGGCTCGCGCGGCCCACCTGGAGCTCGAGGACGCGGACGGCATCGACGGCCTGTTCGCAGGGCTCGCCGACGGGCCTCCGCTCGCCGTGCTCGTCGCGAACGCCGCCGCGAGCGCGTTCAAGCCGCTCGAGTCGCTCTCGGCGGCGAACCTCGAACGGTCCTGGGCCACGAACACGCGCTCGTTCGTGCTGCTCGCGCAGCGTGCGGCGCCCGCCATGCGGCGGCTCGGCACGGGGCGGATCGTGGCGGTCACGAGCTACGGCAGCCACCGGGTGCTCCCCCGCTACGGCGCGATCGGTGCCGACAAGGCCGCGATCGAGTCCTGGGTTCGGCACATGGCGGCCGAGCTCGGCCCGGACGGGATCACCGTCAACGCGGTCAACGGCGGGGTGTTCGACACGGACTCCTCCCGCACCTACTACTCGAGCCCGGGGGTGGCGGGAGCGGACGCCGTCGTCCGCCGCGTGCCCCTCCGGCGGCTCGGTGAACCCGGGGAGGCGGCAGCCGCGGTCGCGTTCCTCTGCTCGGCCGACGCGGCGTACATCACCGGGCACGTGCTCGTCGTCGACGGCGGTCTGACCGTCGTCGCGCCGCCGTTCCCGAGCGACCTGGAGGAAGAAGGAGCCGACGCATGAGCCTGATCGACGGGACCACCACCGACGACCGCAACACCGACTACGACCCCACCGCGTTCAAGCAGGTGTTCGAGACGTCGTTCACCTACGCCGCCGCGGTCGAGCGCAACACCCATCGCTACGCGAACCGCACGGCGATCGTCGACGGCCCGACCGGCCGCAGCTGGACCTACGCGGAGCTCGGCGCCGTCACCGGCGGCCTGGTCGCCGGGCTCGCCGCGCGCGGCGTCGGCACCGGCGACATCGTCGCGTACCAGCTGATGAACCGGCCCGAGTTCGCGTTCCTCTACGTCGCCGCGCAGGGCCTCCGCGCGGTGTCGTCGCCCATGAACTTCCGGCTCGCGCCCGCGGAGACCGGCCACATCCTCCGGACCGCGCGCCCCGCGGTGTTCGTCTACGAGGGCGCGAGCAGCAAGGACGTCCGTACCGCGATCTCCCTCGCCGGGTTCACCCCGCCGACGCTCGCGTACGTGGGCGAGGACGCGGATCCGCTGCCCGGCGCCGTGCCGTTCGCGGAGCTGGTGCAGGAGGGGGCGCCGAGCTTCCGCGCCCCGGCCGGCGCCACCGTCTGGGACGAGACGTCCCGGCTCTACACCTCCGGGACCACCGGCATGCCGAAGGCTGTGCCGCTGACGAGCCTCAACGAGGTGCTCACCGCGCACGACGTGATCATGCAGTTCCCGCTCGGGCCGAGCGATCGCACGATGAACATGTCGCCGTGGTTCCACCGCGGCGGCAACTACTGCGCCGGCCCGAACACCGCGTTCTACGTCGGCGCGCAGGTCGTCACCCTGCCCCAGTTCGACGCCGGCACGGTGCTCGACGCGGTCGAGCACGACGGGCTCACCTACGTGATCGGCGCGCCCACGAACCTCGAGCGGCTCGCGGAGGCGCAGGAGGCGCGGCCGCGCGACCTCTCCAGCCTGTCCGGCATCGTGACGATGGGCGCTCCGCTCGAGCGGGCCGCCGCCCTCCGGTACCAGCGGGTGCTCACGCCGCGCATCGCGAACGGGTACGGCACGACCGAGGCGTTCTGGAACACCTACCTGCGCCCCGAGGATCTGCCGGACGCCGCGGGTGCCGCCGGCCGTGCGTGCATCGACGACGACGTCGCCGTGGTCAACGTGTACGCCGACCGCGTCGCGGACCCGGACGACACGGTCGCGAAGGACGGCACCGCGATCGGCGAGGTCATCATGCGGAGCGTGAAGAGCGGCTACGCGTACATGCACAACCCGGAGGAGCAGGCGAAGAAGTTCCACGACGGCTGGCTGTACCCGGGCGACCTCGCCACGTGGGACGGCGACGAGATCGTCACGGTGATCGGCCGGAAGGACGACATGGTGATCACCGGCGGCGAGAACGTGCACCCCGTGCAGGTGGAGGAGGTGCTCGCCGGCCACGCCGACGTCGCCGACTCGATCGTCACCGGCCTGCCCGACCCGGAGTGGGGCGAGGTCGTGGTCGCGTACGTGCTCCCCCGGCCCGGGCGGCTCACGGATCCGGCGGCCGCCGCGGCGGAGCTCGACCGGTTCTGCGTCGAGAGCGTCTCCCTCGCGCGCTTCAAGCGCCCGCGCCTGTACCGCTTCGTCGAGGAGCTGCCCTACACGGCGACGGGCAAGAAGCAGCACTTCGTGCTGAAGGAGCAGGCCGTCCAGGACGCGGAGGCCGGCCGCTTCCACCGCCCCTGACCCGGAGCACGACAGGACCCTCGACCGAGCACGACAGCAGGAACAACCGAGCACGTCAGCAGGATCCACGCACTTCGGCAGGAGTATTTCGCCGATCCGTTCCTGCTGAAGCGCGTGCGTCCTGCTGTCGTGCTCAGGCTGTCGTGCTCAGGAGGGGCGCACCCCGCGCCCGGACCGAAGGGCGCCGACCCCGCGGGCTGCGGCTCGCGGGATCAGCGCCCTTCGTGCTCGCGGAGGTCGCAGGCGCGGCCGATGATCATGGCGACGGCGACGCTCACCGCGACCCACACCGCGGTCAGCGCGCCACCCAGCTCCGCCAGCTTCTCCACGGACCCGAGTGAACACCGCGGCCGCGGCGGCCGGACGCGGCGAAGCGCACTGCGACCTGAACGCCGCGTGGCGGTGATCCGGAGGCGCCGTTCACCTGGATGCCCGACGATCGCCCCATGTCGATGGCCGAACCCCTCATGCCGCACCCCGAAGAGCTGAACACGGCCCTCGACGAGCACCCCGACGCGCCCGTCCAGGAGGAGCACGGCGAGCCCGCCGAGGCGAACGAGACCCTGACGAGCGCCGGTGAGGCCGCTGCCGAGCGCGACGAGGACACCGACCCGCTTCCCTGAGACGCGCCCGCGTCAGCCGCCGACCTCGCGGAGCCGCCGGGTGAGGAACGCGCGCTCCGGCTCGGTCCGCACGAGCGCGAGCGCGGCGCGGTAGGCGGCCGCGGCCTCGGTGGACCGCCCGGCCCTCCGGAGGAGGTCGGCGCGCGCCGCCGGCAGCGACGACCCCAGCGGTCCCGCCTCCATCCCGTCGAGGAGCGCGAGGCCGGCGGCCGGCCCCTCCCCCATCCCCACCGCCACGGCGTGCGCGAGCGCGAGGTGGGGTGAGGCGCTGAAGGTCATCAGCACCGCGTACTCGCGCGCGATCGCGGCCCGGTCGACCGCGCCGGTGCGGAGCGACCGCGCGTGGGCGGCGGCGATCCGCGCCTGCCCGAGGTACCAGCCGGCGCCCGTGGCGAGCCGTTCGGCGCGCTCGAGCGCCGCCTCCCCCGCCGCGATCGACGACACGGACCAGCGCGACCGGTCCTGCTCGTCGAGCGGGACGAGCGACCCGTCGGCCGCGGTGCGCGCCGCCCGCCGCGAGTCCTGGAAGCGCTCGAGCGCGAGCAGGGCGTGCACCGCAGGCTCGTCGGGCAGCAGCGCCGCGAGCACCCCGGTCAGGCGGATCGCCTCCCCCGACAGCTCCGGGCGCACGACCGCGCCGCCGCCGCTCGGGGCGTACCCCTCGGTGAAGAGGAGGTAGAGCACGGCCAGCACCCCGTCGAGCCGCTCGGGCAGCGCCGCGCCGCTCGGCACGCGGTACGGGATGCCCGCGCGCTGGATCTTCTGCCGCGCCCGCACGAGCCGCTTCGCGGTCGCGGCCTCGCTCGAGCCGAGGGCCCGCCCGATCTCCTCCACGGTCAGCCCGCACAGGGTCCTGAGGGTCAGCGCCACCCGCGCCTCGAGCGCGAGCGCGGGGTGGCAGCAGGTGAAGATGAGCCGGAGGCGGTCGTCCGGCACGTCGTCGGGTTCGCGCTCGTCCACCTCCACCCCTCCCTCCGCCGCCTTCGCGAGCACCGACCGCGCGGTCGCGCTGCGCCGCACGCGGTCGAGCGCCCGGTTGCGCGCGACCGTCGTCAGCCACGCGCCGGGGTTGCGCGGCACCCCGTCCCGCCGCCAGGGCGACGCGGCGGGGGCGAACGCCTCCTGCGTGGCGTCCTCCGCGAGCGCCCAGTCGCCGGTGGTGCGGACGAGGGAGGCGACGATGCGCCCCCACTCGTCCGCGAATGTGCGGGCGAGCGTCTCCGCCGGATCGCTCACCCGACGACCGGCCGCACCTCGATCGCGCCGATGATCGCGGTGGGATGCGTTCCGGCGAGCTCGAGCGCCTCGTCGAGGTCCGCGGCGCGCACGAGGTCGATGCCGGCGATCTGCTCCCCGAGCTCCGCGAACGGCCCGCGGCTCACGAGCACCTCGCCCTGCCTCGACCGGACGGTCGCGGCCGCGGCGTCCTCGTCCCGGAGGCGGGCGCCGCCGAGCGTGACGCCCTCGTCCTCGACCCTCCGCACCCAGTCGGTCGGGTCGAGGCTGCGCGACGCGAGCCGCGCGTACAGCGCGGGGTCGGGCACGTGGAGGAACAGGTAGTCCTGCCCGTCCGTGCGCGTCGGCGGAGCCGGCTCCTCCCTGGGCGCGACGAAGTCCTCCCACACCTCCCGCACCTCGAGCGCGCCGATCCGCGCGACCGGGTGCCGCCCTGCGTACTCGACGGCGGTCTCGAGGTCCGGCGCCTCGAGCAGGTCGTAGCCGGCGATGACCTCCTTCGTCTCCACGAACGGGCCGTCGCTGAGCAGCACCTGCCCCTCGCGGACCCGGACGGTGGTGGCCGTGCCGGGCTCCTCGACGGGGGCGCCCTGCACGCGCAGCCCGCGCCGGCTGCCCTCGTCGACCCAGGGGGTGACGTCCTCGATCTCGGTGGTGGCAGCGAGCTCGGGGTCGACCCGGACCAGCATCACGTACTGCATGACTCCTCCTCGTACCGCTTCGACGTGCGGTTCGCAAGGACGACGAACGAGATCGCCTCGCGAGGACACCCTGCACCGAACCGGCTCCGCGACCCGCGCCGTCGGTTCCGGCAGCGTTCGTCGGTTCCAGCAGCCGGATCCGCCGATCGGGGCTGCCGGAGGCGACCGGTGCTGCCGGAGGCGACGGACGCGGGCGTCGGCCACCCCGTCGAACCCGTTGCGGTACGGGCCTCCGGCGTGGGACGGTGCTGCGGATCGACCGTCGGCGACAGGAGGTGAGCCCGAATGACCCCAGCATCCGTGGCGGCTTCCCAGCCCACGATCGCGCGACTGCCGTAGTCGCCGGGAGCGCCGAGACCCTCGTCGCGAAAGGCGCCTCCCATGAGCGCAGCACTCCCCTCCCCCTCCCCGATCCGCCGCGCCCTCGTCCTGGGTGGGGGCGGCGCCGTCGGCAACGCCTGGCTGCTCGGCGTGCTCGCCGGCCTGCTCGACGCCGGCCTGGACGTCACCGACGCGGATCTCACCGTCGGCACCTCCGCCGGTGCCACGGCCGCCGTGCAGCTCGGCACCCTGCCGCTGCCGGACCTGTTCGCCGCCGCCACGACCCCGCCGCCCGCGCAGCAGCACCGGCCGAGCGGCGGTGTGCCGGCCCTGCTCGAGCGCACGGGGCGCCTCATCGCCACCTCCGCGGACGCCGACGAGATGCGGCGGCGGATCGGGGCGGCGTTCCTCGAGCTCGACGCGACCGGCGCTGCCAGCGCCCGCTGGCGGGCAACGGTCGCCGCGCGCCTGGTCGGTGCCGACTGGCCGGAGCGGCGGGTGCTGCTCACCGCCGTCGACGCCCGCGCGGGCGAGGGCGTCGTGTTCGAGCGGGGGTCCGGCGTCGACGTGGTGGACGCGGTCGCGGCGAGCACCGCGGGCGCCTCCGCCTACCGGATCGGCGACCGGGCGTTCATCGACGGCGGGTATCGCCGCAACGAGAACGCGGACCTCGCGGCCGGCGCGGACCGCGTGCTCGTCCTCTCCCCGCTCGGCGGACGCACCCGGCATCCGCTCGCGTGGCGGATGCAGCTCGACGCGCAGGTGGAGGACCTGCGGGCGGCCGGCAGCCGCGTCGAGACGGTGCTCCCCGACGAGGCGGCACTCGCCGTGTTCGGCGACGGGATGATGGACGTCGCGCGCCGGCCACCGGCCGCCCGGGCCGGGTTCACGCAGGGTCGGGCGCTGGCGGACCGGCTCGGCCCGTTCTGGTCGTGATCAGTCGGCCGCTGCCGCGTCGTCCGCCGCCAGCACGATCCGCCGCGCCTCCGAGAACGCGGAGGTGAACCCCCGCTCCGGTTCGTCGAGGAGCAGCAGGGTCGTCACCGCGTGCACGCGGGCTCCGAAGGTCCCGCCCGCCGCGACGCGCTCGAGCTCGGCCCGCGCCCCCTCCCCGAGGGCGAGGAGCGCCCGGGTCAGGCTGCGCCGGGTCTCCGCGTCCCGCCGTCCGAGCTCGGAGGCGAGTGCTGCGGCGAGTGCGGGCTGCTCCTCCGGACCGGTCAGGGCGACGGCGGCGCGCCAGGCCGCCTTCGCGACCTCGTCCTCCTCGTCGTGCAGCAGCGCCGCGGTCACGGCCGGCGCGGCGCTCCGGTCGCCGATCTTCGAGAGCGTGTGCAGCGACTGGCTCCTGGCCTGCGGGAAGGGCGAGGAGAGCTCGTCGACGAGCCGCGGCACGGCGCGGTCGGCGGGGAGGCGGGTCAGGGCCCAGGTGAGCATGTCGCGCACGAAGAAGTCCGGCTCGATGCCCGACCGCTCGACGAGGACCTCGACCGACTCCGGGTCCGGGCTGATCCCGGCGGCGAGGGCGGCCTGGAGCCGCGCGGACGGGTTCGGATGCGCGAGCCTCGTTCGCAGCTCCTCGACGCTCTCCGCCATGCGTTCCATGGAAGCACGGACGGGGCGGACGGTCCGCGCTCGACGGTGTCCCGGGGGCTTCTTGCCCCGCTCCCGTAGGATCGCCCGCGCTCGGTCGGGGAGCTCGGAGGTGCGTCGATGGGGGCACCGCAGGAGCTGATCGCCGGCCGCTACCGGCTGCAGCGGCGCCTCGCCGCCGGCGGCATGGGTGTCGTCTGGGAGGCCACGGACGAGCTCCTCCGCCGCCCCGTCGCGGTCAAGCAGCTGCGCACCCAGCCCGGCGTCACCGAGGAGGAGGCGGACCTCGCGAAGCAGCGGGCGATGCGCGAGGCGCGGATCACGGCCCGCCTCCATCACCCCCACGCGGTCCCGGTCTTCGACTCGGTCGAGCACGACGGCGAGCCGTGCCTCGTCATGCAGTACGTGCCCTCCGAACCGCTGTCGGCCCGCATCAAGCGCCGGGGGCCGCTCCCGAGCGGCGAGGTCGCGCGGATCGGCGCGGAGGTGGCCGGCGCCCTCGCCGCGGCGCACGCGCTCGGGATCGTGCACCGGGACGTGAAGCCCGGGAACATCCTCATCGCCGACGAGGACGGCGCAGCGATGCTGAGCGACTTCGGCATCTCCCACGCCCTCGGCGACGCCTCGCTCACCTCCACCGGCTTCATGCACGGCACCCCCGCCTACCTGGCACCGGAGGTGGCGCGCGGCGAGGAGTCGACGTTCGCCTCCGATGTCTTCTCCCTCGGTTCGACGCTCTACGCCGCGTCGGAGGGCAGGGCGCCGTTCGGCGAGGAGCCGAACTCGATCGCCGTCCTCCACCGCGTGGCCGTCGGCGGCTTCCAGGCACCCACCGACAGCGGGCCGCTCGGGCCGCTGCTGCTGCGGATGATGCGATCCGATCCGGAGGCGCGCCCCACCATGCGCGAGGTCGCGCGCCGCCTCGCCGCGCTGCAGGAGGAGCTCGGCGAGGATCTGGTGCCGACCCTGCCGGTCCCCGCCGAGGCGGACTCCGACGGCGCGGACCCCGACCCCGACCAGCCGACGGCGTGGGTGCCGGTCGAGCGCGACGACCCGTCGACGCTCGTGGCCGCCCCCGTCGAGGCGGATGGGACCGTCGCGGCCGCGATGTCCGCGGTTCCCGCAGAAGCGGCGGAGGCACCACCCGTGGATGCGGCGCGGACCGACGCGGAGCCGAGGGAATCGGAGGCGACCGCCACCGACCCGGTCCAGGCGCCCGTCACCGAGCGAGCGGCCGTCCCTCCGGTCGGCCCGCCCCCGATGGACGCCGCTGCGGCCGGAGTGCCGCCGGAGCCGAACCGGCGCAGCCGTCGCCGTGCCGTCGTCGTCGCCGTGACCGTCGTCGTCGTGCTGCTCGCGGTGCTCGCCCTCGGCCTGGTGCTCACCTTGCTTCCGGGGTCCCCGACCGCGGTCGCACGCACATCGTCGCCCCCGACGAAGAGCGTGACGACCCCCTCCCCCGCTCCGACGCCGTCCTCGACCCCGAGCGCGACGCCCACGCCGTCCTCGACGCCCACTTCCACGCCGACGAGCTCGCCGAGCGCGACGCCGACCTCGAAGCCCGCGCCCGCGGAGACGCCGGCGGCGACGATCGAGCACTACTACACCCTCGTCCCGCGGAACACGGCGGCGGCGTGGCCGCTCATGACCGCCGCCTACCAGTCCGGGCACGCAGGCGGCCGGGCGTCCTACGACGCGTTCTGGGCGCAGGTCCGTTCGGTCACCGCCACGAACGTGCGGCGGATCGCCGACGACCGGGTCGAGGCCACGCTCACCTACCGGCGCGACAGCGGCGTGAGCGTCGAGAACACGGTGTTCCGCTTGGTCCGCGAAGGCGGCGTCTGGAAGATCGCCGACTCCGCCGTCGTCGGCTGAGCCCAGCGCTTCAGCCGAGCGGGTGCGCTCCGAGCTGCTCGAGCACGAGCGCCGCGAGCTCCGCGGGCCGCTCCTCCGGGATCCAGTGCGAGGCGCCCGTGAGGACCTCGAAGCGGTACGGCGCGCACACGAAGTCCCCGGCGAGCTCCGCGGCCTGGCGCCCGATCGCCGAGTCCCGATCGCTCCACACGAACAGCGTGGGCACGCGGACGCGACCCGCGGTGAGCTGCCCCCGGAGGCGGATCGCGCGGTACCAGTTCAGCATCGGCCGGGCCGTGGCCGGGTTCGAGAGCAGCCGGACCGCCGCGTCGAGGTCGGGCATGCGGGTGCCGCCGAGCAGGCGCCGGGCGAGCGCCCCACCGCGGGCCCGGAGGAGTCGTTCTGGGACCGCGGGGAGCTGGAAGAAGCCCATGTACCAGGACCGCAGCGCCTGCCGGCCGAGCAGCGCCCGCTGCAGCGCGGCGGGATGCGGGACCGAGACCGCGGACAGCGACGCGACCCGCTCCGGGTGTCGGCCGGCGAGGGTCCACGCCACCGCAGCACCCCAGTCGTGCCCGAGCACATGGAACCGCTCCGCGCCTGCGGCGTCCGCGAGGGCGAGCACGTCATTGACGAGCGACGTCATGCCGTAGGACCGCACGCCGAGCGGCCGTGCGCCCGCCGAGTAGCCCCGCTGGTCGGGCGCGAGCACCCGATACCCCGCCGCGGTCAGCAGCGGCGTCACCGCCGCCCAGCTGCTCGACGTCTGCGGGAACCCGTGCAGCGCGATCACGACCGGCCCGTCGACCGGCCCCGAATCCTGCACGGTGAAGGTCAGCACCTCGGACGTGAAGTGCGTGAGCCGCCCGGGGTCCGTCATGCGTTGCGCTCGATCCGGCGTGCGGGAGCAGCATCCATGCTCGGAGCGTAGAGGGCGCGCATCAGCAGCAGACGTGACGCCCAGTGCGGTTCGAGCCGATCGCTCAGAAGCAGCCAACGAGTTACGTTGCCACTTCAAGTCAAGGGCGCGCCCCACGGGCGCACCACCTTGCGGCGACCTCGCTCGGTGCGGTCACGTCAGGTAGGCGGACCGGGGCTGGTTTCCGTTGAGCTGACGAGCCGCAATGGCTACCTCAACCTCGTCAATCCCATCGAGCCCAACGGCTCCTAAGAATTCGACACCAGCAAGGTCCCCGTCGGCGTTGATAGCGCCAAATCGACCAATGACCTCCATCTCACTGACGGACAATCGCCCGGCGACTGAGAACCAGCGACCCTGATCTAATTCAGGCGCTCTACGTGCCGCTACCACCTCAACTCGTTCGCCCCGTGGCGAAGTTCTGGTGTCATCCGAGGTCGCGGGCGACGAGTCGGACGTGACGAACAGCTGCCAATTTCCGACAATTTCCTTCATCGCCTCATCCATAAATGCGCGCGTCAACCCACCCCATTGGAACTGCACCCCAAGGGTGACGCGCATGAGGTCGCCCAGGAGGCGGGTGTAACGAATCTTTGCACTGCTGACCATGTCTCGATTGGCGAGATCGAGCGGCAAGGCCACGGGACGATTGGTCTTCGCGTGAAAAACGGCCGTCCTTACTCTCCCATACAGGTCGTCGAAGACGTCCTGTATGGGATCCGGGTCCTGGCCCGGCGCGTATGCGTGCAAGTCAATCGAGCCCGACAGAACCGATAGGGCGCGTTTCAACCAGGCGCCTTCGCCTTCTGAAGGCCGGCCGTCGGGCCTCAACTGAACGGGAACGAGGGCGCTAAGTGCAGACTCGATACCTAAGTAGACATTACGGAAAGCATCAAAGAGATCGTCGGTTTCCTCGGACATCCGAAAGTAGCGCAAGCTTTCGTGCCAGTCCTGGCTTGACAGAGCCGCGGGACTCCCGGCTCTGAGCGTTCCTGTGGTCGTCCATGCCGACCACAGGCGAAGAACGGTCTTCGCCTCTTCGTGCCACCAGACGACGTGCTCTTCAATCGGGTCGCTCACTACGCCCCCTCGGTAACCTCGAGAAGCGACGATGTCGCAAGCCTTGTTAAGGCGCTCGAATGATTCCGTCACCAGCGGTCCAGCGCTGTTACCACTAAGGCCGCTCAGGATGACGGCTCTCGAGCCGACAACGAACGTGACCTCGCCACCCGCTTCAAATTTCACGGAGGTTGTGATCACACTGGGAGATCTAAGAAATAACACGGCACCCGAACCGGAAAGTTCGCCAAGTGGGCGACCATCAAATGAAGCCATGAGTTGACCGTAGCTTGAGTCCCTCGTGCCGGACCTGCGCCCGTGCGGGGGATGCGTTAACGACTTGCGCCGTCCGGCCGCGTCACGTATCCCGCGACGCCACCCACATGGTGTGTTCGCGTGAGATCGCTTCCTCGGCATCAACCACATACTTGGACCAGTCCGTCTCCGCGTGAACCAGTCGTCCCTGCGCCAACACGTCTGCCAATTCGTTCGCAGTGACGCTGTAGGCGCTTGCGAGGGTCCCGTACTGCCGCATCTCGGACCATGCCGCGATAGCCGCGATGAACGCGCCCGTCACGCCAAGAGTGTCGACGTCAATCATCCCTGTTGCCTTGAGGATCGCGCCAATGAGGCCAGCCGCTTCAAGAACTAGCATGACCGTGGCCCACAGGCGCACGCGACGCTTATTGAACATCGCTTTGCGGCTGTACCACTCGCGCTGACCCTCAATGCGCTCCGTCAGGTACGCATCTTGACGACGTTCCAGATTGCCGTGGCGGAGTTCGAGCATGGCTTGCGTAACTTCCCCACGTCCCTGAGGCGCGGGAACTACAACGATGCTTGCGACTTTCGCCCGGACTTCACTCAGCCTGCTCAGGAAGACACGAATGGCCTCGTCGTCCGTCATCGAGGCGGGAAACGGGTCAGCGCAGACCGAAAAGCGCCACGCCACCGTCTTTGCAGACTCAGCCGCCGCCCTTCCTGCATACCAGTCCTTGTCCGGCCGGGCGCGCCAAAGATACCCGCGAAGAAGCGCAGCGCAGGCGAACGCGGCAGCAGCGACGATGCCCGCCCAGTCTGCACCGCCCTCCGCAAAGCGGATCGTTAGTCCCCCCGCCAGAGCCGCCACGACGAGCGTCGCCAGTTGGAGTCGCGTCCCGTTGACGTATCGCCGCTGGCCATCTAGCGAGACCTGATCTGAGGCCGCGTAAAAGTCGGAGAGTTCTGCCTCCAGCGGCACCTCAGGAACACGCCCTGTTGTAAGAGAATCGCTCGCGCGGGTTCTTGATCAGGTTCGCACTTGAGAAGCGACGGTCGTACGCCTCGTCGACAAGGGTACCGAGTTGGTAGGCGCTCGAAGGGTAGTTATAAAAGCCCGCATACCCAGACTCATAATTCAACTTAAAACGATTTGGAAGAGTTGCCTTCGTTGCATTCTTGTCGAGTATGAATCCGAGAAGCCCGTTCGGATACCCGTCCGCTGGCTGTCGCAGGGAGGCTTGCAACTCCCAATCCACGAACTTCCGCGCCCACGTGCACTTCCCCAGCAGCACGATGGTCACTGTCGAATCCTTTAGATACTTCGTTCTGATCTGCCTCATGACGTAGTCAGTGTCGTCCGAGTTGATCACGTCCTCATCAGAGCGAATGCCCCGCATAATGAACGAGTCATGCGTGTCATCAAACTTCGCGATGAAGTTCTCCACTTCTTCGCGATCCTCTTGGTGATAGGAGATGAAGCACTTGTGTCTGATGTTGGTCATGAAGGACTCCTCAGGTTCCGCAGCGCTTGGAGTCAACCATGGGGTTCGGACACTGACTGGGGGCGTACTAGCAACTTGTGCCGTTGCCGATGTCCGTCGGGCCGTCGTCACGCTGGAACCAGTCCGCGTGGTGCGCTTCGAGGAACGGCGCAGGCGTTCTGCAGCCCGGATATTGGCACCGACCGCCGGCCGCGACCATGAGCGCCTTGCGCTGGGCCGGGCTGAAGAGGCGGCGCGAGCGTCCGAAGTGCATGATCTCGCCGTCGACACCGGTCACGAGCAGGAGCGTGCCACCGGAGCACATGCGCCGCTCGATCACGGGGATCGGGAGCCCGGCGAGCACGCCCGGTGCCCAGCCCTGCCCGCGCTGCTCGAGCAGCTCCGCAGCCGTGATCGTGACGACGGTCTCGTGGGTGACCTCGGTCGCCACATCGGCCTGCTCCGCCTTCGTGCCGGCTTCCAGCGTCTCGAAGAGCGTGTCGTAGTCCTGCTGGGCGCGCGTCCGAGGATCGCCGTCGTCGGGTGCCTCCCCCTCGCGCCACTCGCCGCCGCTCGCCTCGGGGTCGTCCTCCGACCCCGGCTCGGTGCGCTCGAGGACGACGCCCCGGCGCCTCGACTGCAGCAGCTCGCGGAGGAACGCGAGGTGCTCGGGCGTGAGCACCAGGGAGGCGCGCGTGGTGCCGTCGCCGAGGGTGTCGTGGATCCGGAGGGAGCGGCGCCGGCGCTGCTCGTCGTGCCGTGGCTCCGCGCCGTCGGGATCGAGGATCTCCGCCCATGCCGCGGCGAGGTCGCTCATCTGCTCGGCGTCGTTCGACATCGCCGCGTCCGTGAGTTGCAGCACCATGCCGTCGAGGAGCTCGCGCCGCACACGGCGCCTGAGCGCACCCCAGGTGCGGATGATCACCCGCGCCGAGTCGATGCCGACCAGCCCGGCCTCGACCGCTTCGGCGAGCGGCGCGAAGCGACCGGGCACCTTCTGCCCGAGGAGCGTGATCGTCGGCGCCAGCGCCATGCCGAGACCGACGCGCCGCTTCGCCTCGGTGTGCCCGATCCTCGCGACGCGGCGGACCAGCTCGGCCCCGTCGCGGGCTCCGGAGCGGAACGACAGGCGCTCCTCGCCGAGCCGGGGGTTCGAGCGCAGCTCGACCTCCCGGGCCGCACCGAGCCGGAGGGCGTCGGTGATCCGGCCGAGCTCCTCGATCGCCGCGAGCTGGTCCAGGAGGTGGTCGTCGGTGAGGTCGTGGAAGGCCGGCCGCGCGGCGAGCGCAGCGGCGATCGCGGCGCTGATGGCGGCGGTGGCTTCCATGCGCAGACCCAACCACGGGCCTCCGACACCCGATCGTGGAAATCAACGCTTGAGCAGGACAAACGAGCCCGATTTGCGGCAAGTCGTTCCGCCCTGAGCGAACACCTCCGCGGCGGTCTCAGGCCACCATCGTGTCCGGCGGGACGACCATCACCGGCGACCGGCTGAGCAGCATGCTGCTGTGCGTGATCGGGCGGTGGTAGCCGGGCGGTTCGTCGTTCCGGCCGAGCACGAGGAGCATCGAGGTCCGTGCCTCCGCGACGAGCGCGTCGGCGGGCCGCTCCGTGCTCCGACGGCGCTCCACCCGGAGGGCCGGGTACCGCTCGGCCACGGGGGCCAGGGCGTGGTCCATCAGCTTCCGCTCCTCCGGGCCGACGGGTTCCGCGTGGCCGCCCGGGAAGATGCCGACGCTCACGCCGAACGTCGGCGGCGTCACGTGGACCGCGATCAGCGGCTG